>JBBUDR010000033.1:0-3961 GCA_038057195.1 Patescibacteria group bacterium | reverse complement strand
CCCGACAGCGACTTGCTCATGACCCATCCCGCGGTGCCGTGACGGAACCAGACGCTTCCATCTCCATCCCACTCATCCTGTTCCAATACATCTCGGGATGGCATGTCGATTTTCCGCACTCGGCATTCTTCTTGTCTTAACGCCACGACTATATCTCTCGTGATGTCTCTGAGCGATTCCCGGTAGTACTCTTTTTTCTCATCACCCGGAGGCAAAGAGGAGAGTGCTGGGAACATTCCCGGATGGATTTGGATATCTCCCGAGCTTCCCTGCTTTATGATGAGAGCCGGGTCATATCCCAACTTTTCCAATCGGAGATAGCTGAAGATGAACGGGTCGTCGCTTTGAATGAAGACGACACTCCTCAATTCGGTGTAATTGCTTGTCCCAAATCTGTATCGGAGCGAGACTTTTTCAACACCCGCTTTTCCCGCTTCTCCGGGGCTGATGGCATGGAAATGATGTTGGGCTTCGAGCATGATTCGAAGGCCCCAATACGCCCATTTCTCCGCGCCCTCTTCGGTGATTGCGCCGACTGATACCGCTTTCAGCATAAGTGCCGTAGCATCGGCGAGGTCGTAGATATGCTCATCGCTGAGCCGCGGGTTCTTTTCTCCCTTTCCGATCCACGACTTGATGTACGCGATCGCTTGAGAGTGGAACTCCTTTTCCTTCAGGAGCGCGTTCAGTGTAGTGAGAAGGTAGGAGCAGGCACTTTGATACGCGTTCCCCCGATCTTCTTTTGGGATCGGTTCCGTTGCAGAAACCGCATCAAGGAAATAGAACATCCACTGAATCGTCGGCTTCTGAGTCGGCAAGAGGCGGTAGCTTGCCTTCACGATTTTTGCGAGATTCATCGGCAGCGAGCCGTTCAAATCATCATTCGCGATGAAAAGGAACAGATCTCGCAAACGGTGGTCGGCGACGACAAAATGTTTCGCGCGCTGTTGGTCTGTTTTGTCCCGAATCGTGAACCCATATTCTCCTCTCTCGGACGTGGATGCTTCGGGGACTTCCCGCAAGAGTCCGAGCTTTTTCCCAATGAGCGTGAATTCGCAATCGAGAGCACGCTTCCCGTCAGGACCCTTCTTTCCGTGCTCGTCGCACTCCACGCCGAGAATACCCGAAACAGTCATCCCTTTTTCGCGAAAATCGCGATCATTGACGCTTCCTCGCTTTTCAACGAGGCACAGCCCCCGGTCTTTTACGAGGTGAATCTGAAGGCCGTGTCTAATTCCGCGGTAAGCGCTCTCTTCTCCGTGTCGGGCGATTGCCCAACCTCCCGCAATGTCCGATGCGTGCATTCCGATATGATTGACATACCGATGCCGATCCGTCTGCTCACGGCGTCCGAACACGGCTGTTAATCTGGAGCGCGTGTCCAAGCTGAAGCTTTTGGTTTGTGGTTCTGTCACGCAAATACCCTCCTTCCTTTGTTGTATTGTTTGTAGGTTTTGTTTTCTATTGTCGAAGATCTGATTGTGTAGTACATTATATCATATAAAGATATATTTGTAAATAGATTGGAAAATGCCATGTTTAGAGATGTATATGTCACTATTTCTATTTAGTTTTTTACAAGGAATGTGTATAGTAGGGTTAATGGTTAAATTCAAATAATATGTCAGACGAAAAGGAAATATTTCATATTGGAGATAAAGATAACGGCAACACCGCTATGCAAAAGGCTATGGAAAAAGCTAAAACAGCGGAATCAGAAAAGACTTCAAATAGCACAGAGGCAAAACCTTCGGCAGTGAAGAAGTCAGGAAAGAAAAAAACAAAAGTACCAGAACCAACTCCCGTTGAGGTGGTGCCGGTTATGCCGTTGCCGGAACAGCCACAGCGTAGCAATGAGAAATCTTCGGAAGAAAAGGATGCCGAATACGCGGATGCGTATTTTGCGAAATCAAATTCTCCGAAAGCCAGAGAAACGGCCGAAGAAGAACTTATTAAGGAATTCTACAAAAAAGGAATGGTTACGGTTGATGCAAATGATGCAAAAAAACTTGGCATCACAAGTGAAGAAGGCCAGAAGAAATTATTGTCGGCATTGCGCGACGCTGGGCGAAAAAGAAATTTTGAGGTAGGCGAATTTAACATGAATGAAGAAGGAGTATGGATAACGCAATTCAAAAATCCTCAAATAAAAAAATCAGCGCCTTTGGAAATGGGAATCCCCACGGAGACCATTATCCTTCCAAGAAAAGGCACGATAAGCGCTGACGAATTCGGTCCTGAATCTTTTAAAGGTGTGCGGTCGAAAGAAGAGGAGTTATCCAAAGGACAAGAAGAAACACTAGAAGAACAAAAGCGAAGGGAAGCGGTAGAGTCTGTCGCTCGCAACTTGACGGGTGAAGCCCAGCTTCAAAAAGAAATGGCGAAGATGCCGCCAAAGGAGAAACTTGGTTTCTTCCGCGGGATTGCCGCATTGGGATTCAAAGCGCAGGAGAAGAAAGCGAATCTTTTTTCAAAGACATTTGGCGCGCTCCAAACTGGATTTGAAAAAGTATTTGGGAAAAAAGGCAAAGAAGGGTCACTGTTAAATGAGGCGGATCAGGGGGCTCTCGTGCGGCTTTTTAGTTCGTATAAAAAAAGCTACAAAGAAGATGCCGACACGGCGGTTCAATCAAGAAAGAATCTCTTTGAAAATAAAAAAGGAACATTCAAGGGTTCAGCCATACTTGCGGGAAAGACTCTCATGTGGGGGAGAACACTCGCCGATGCGGCACATCTCATAGGGTGGAATATCATGGCGTTCAATCCGCTCCGCTATGTGACTCTCGGGGCCATGTTTCTCGGCAGAAGCTTTCAAGTTGGAAAAGAAACTCGCCTCTCATCCGCTGAATCAATGAATAAAACGAGAATTCACGACATTGATGCCGCGCATGCGGAAGCATTGGAAATCATGCGCGTAGCGAATGAAGAAGCATCAGGGGAAGACTCGCAAATAATAATGGGAGGCACGGTAAAGGACGGAAAGCTAGTAGGAGGGGCAGCAGTAATACAGAAAGAAATTTTAACAAAAGATTATGAACGGGCATTCATGCGACTTGCTCCGGACGATATTCTGAAGCGTCTGCGAGGAGAAAAGAAGAGTTCAAAGGAAAAATCTTTCTATCCGGGTCTGACGAAATTCACGGAATCTGCTTTTAAAAATCCAATCGGATTGGTCGGTGATGTATCGAAACGAATTGCTCAATGGGATATTCAACATCTGACGGAAAAAATAGTGAAGAATATCGAAACAATAGATCGTACTGGTTCGCTGACAGATGAAGAAAAAAGAAAAGCAAAAGATGAAATTATTGAAAAATACAAAGATTTTATAACAGATGCCGACCGTTTTGTTTCGCGTGCCGGAGAGGTTGATCTTCTTGCCTATGGAAGCAAACTTGGTGAAGGCGCGGGGAAGAAGATAGCCGCGGCAATGGCCGTTGAAACACTCTTTGAAGGCGCTGTGCGAGGTTTTTCAGCATTGTCCGAACTAAATCTTTTCTCTGGAGGGGGGAAGGCAGTAATTTCAGAGATTCCGGCGGGAAGCGGAAAGACAACCATAGAAGCTCCTGCTGGTGGGAAAGGGCGTTTAGAAGTTCCGGCTGGCGGAAAAACTGATATTTTTAAAACAGGCCCCATCAGCGAGCTCATCAGGCCGGACGGCGACGGAATCTGGCGCGCGAGCCGGCGCCTGATCGGAGATAGGATTACGGAAGAGCAGTGGCGGGAGGCATGGAAGAACACATTTGTTGAAATCGGAGGGAAAAAGATCCATGTTTCCGAAGTGGGGCTTGTTCACAAAAACGACAGCGTTGTTTTTGAGATTGGGCCGGACGGAAAACCCCGTTTCAATGTGATTGATAATCCGCGTGACGTATTTTCTATTGGTACTGATGAAGATTTACGGAACGCGCTTATCGCCGAAGGAAAAATAAAACCACCGTCTCCCGAGCTTCCGGAAGCA
>JBBUDR010000032.1:0-1425 GCA_038057195.1 Patescibacteria group bacterium | reverse complement strand
CTTTTCTTTTTACGGAAACGCTTTCATCAGGAAGCCGATATGTCCCGCTCACTCGGAATGGCGCTTTTCTCCGTACTTCTTCCGAAGGTAAGCCCGAAGGACGCAGAAGCGCTTTCCTCAATTGACCGGACTCGCGAAAAAATTGCGATTATGGAACAGCTCTATCGGAGTCTCCGCGATATTCATGACTCGTCGTGGCACGAGTTCCTTTACGGCGAGCCGGTCTTTTCGCTTGAATTGACGATTCCCGAAGCGGGCTCGGAAGTTCTCTTTTATATCGCCGTGCCAAAGCGCTTCTCCGAATCGGTGGAAAAAATCATCCAAGGCCTCTATCCGGAAGGCGAAGTCTATCGCGTCAAAGATTATAATATCTTCAATCCATTCGGGCAGAGCGCTGCGGTCATCATCAGCGCGGCAAGGAACGAGTATCTCCCTCTTCAGACCTATCAGACGCTGGAAGCCGATCCCTTGCGCCTGTTTGTCGGCGCGTTTGCGCGCGTCGCGGAAAAGGGCGAGGGCGCGGCGATTCAGATCGTCGCAAAGCCTGCACGCAGGGACTGGGGCGAACACCTCTCGCACATCTCGGATCTTCTTCGGAAGGGAAAAAGCTTGAGCAGGGCGATGAAAGAAGCCGGCGGGATCACCATTCTCGGAATTCTTGAAGGATTTGTGAAGGAGGTAACAAAGAAGCAGGGAAAAGAGGAGAAGCAAAAGGAGTCAGAGCCTCAAAATGAATCACTCCTGAAGCTCATTGACCGGAAAGCATCAAAGCCGCTTTTTGAGGCCTCAATACGCGTCATCGCATCAGCAGCGACCAATGCGCGCGCGGAAGAGCTCGTCACCACAATCTCGGCTCCATTCCAGTCGTTTAGTAATCCGACGGTGAACGAAATCAGCATTATTTCTCAAAAAGGGACTTCATTTAAGGAGTTCATCTATCAATTCTCGTTCCGCCTCCTTGCGAGTAAGCGCCTCATCCTCTCCTCGGAAGAGCTTGCAAGCTTCTTTCATTTCCCGAACACGCCCCAGGATTCTCCGAAAATAAAAGTATTGAAATCGCATGAAGCCCCCGCTTCGATTGAGATTCCGAAATCGGGCATTCTCCTCGGCACGAATGTCTATCGTGGCGAGGAAACGGAAGTGCGGATGACGGATGAAGACCGACGCCGGCACCTCTATGTTATCGGACAGACAGGCGTTGGGAAATCCGTGTTCATGAAGGAGATGATCCGGCAAGATATCGTGAACGGCAAGGGGGTGTGCTTTATCGACCCGCATGGAGACGCCGCCGAGGATATCTTGAGCTATATCCCGCCCGAGCGAGCGCAAGATCTCATTTATTTCAATCCGGGAGATACCGCTCGCCCGATGGGGCTCAATATGCTCGAGTATGATCCGCGCTATCCCGAGCAGAAGACCTTTATC
>JBBUDR010000031.1:0-3218 GCA_038057195.1 Patescibacteria group bacterium | reverse complement strand
TTGAACGGCGGAGGCATAGCCTTGGGAGGCCCGCTCCCCCCGGGAAGCATCGGATTTAATCCGCTGATTCTCGTTCCGGAAAAAAATGCAGCGGGTGCCAGAGATCTTTTGCAGAAAGCAGGCTACACGATGAACCCGGACACCCATATAGTGGAGAAGAAAACAAAAAAAACCGGAAAGTCCCCAAGCACGACAGAGCCGCTTCGCATCACAATCACCACATCACAATGGCCAGATCTAGTCGAGGTCGGAAAATTCATAACAAAAGAGTGGGAGGATATTGGGATAGATGTTTCATTGGAGACGGTTCCGATTGCAGGACTCGAGCATGACCGCATCCAGCCTCGAAGCTATGACGCCCTCTTGTTCGGCGAAAGCTTTGGGCACGACCCGGATGCGTTCGCATTCTGGCATTCGTCTCAAGTAAAGTCTCCGGGTGTCAATCTTTCCCTATACGCGAACAAAAAAGTCGACGGATTCCTCGAATCGGCTCGCCGCGCGAAGGACGCTGAGGACGCGGCGGACAAGTACAGGCAGTTTCAGGAGATTCTGGTCAAAGACCGCCCCGCGATATTCCTCTATGCCCCACGCTACTTCTTCGTAATGGACAACGCGGTGAAAGGATATGTCGGAGGAGCGCTGTCGCGCGGGTCCGAGCGCTTTCAGACAATCGACTTATGGTTCATCAACACGGATTGGAAATTAAACATGAATTAACACATACCACAAAAGTACCGTACAGAGCGGTGGAGCGAAAAAAATCTTTCTTCCATGCCGAGGTGGCGAAATTGGCAGACGCACTGGCTTCAGGTGCCAGCGATCGCAAGATCATAGGAGTTCGAGTCTCCTCCTCGGCACTCCAGCGCTGTGTACGGAACTACTATCATAATAATAGCGATACGAAATAAAAAGGAGTTTCCCCTTGTGGGGGTCCGTTCGGAAGATCTCTTCTTCCCGCTCGGATGAGACAGCTCGCATGCCTCTCAATCACCGATATTTACGCACCGCAGAGAACGAACACAATGATGCACGCATCAGAGCAGCACGGAAAAGGCCGAAACGAAAAACAAAGAAAGCCGATGGGACGCCCGGGGAAAAGGCCTTTGTCGCCTTTGCATAGGGCTACCGATTCGTCTAAGAGTCCTGCGATTGGCAACAAACCGCCATCTTTTAGAACTCCTCATCAGCCGAAGCACCGGACCGGACCACAAAAGCACGGAAAAAGACCGGGCGCTATGTCCCACGCGAGTTTTCGCGGAGGAATGAGATACGTTCCGGAAACAGAGCATCACCCGTTATACAGCGTCACGCGAAACGGGACGATGCAGGAAGGAGCCTCGCAGAAGCGGAAAGAAAACGTCCTCCGAATCCTTCCCGTCGGAGGCCTCGAAGAAGTCGGGCGAAATATGTGCGCCCTCGAATATAACAACCATATTCTCATCATCGATATGGGGCTTCAATTCCCCGAAGAAGATATGCTCGGAGTTGATTATATCATTCCGAACATAAAATATTTTGAGGACAAGAAAGACAATATCGATGGGGTCATCATCACCCACGCGCACTACGACCATATCGGAGGAATTCCGCACATCATGCCGAAGCTCGGAAACCCACCTCTCTATGGAACGGACCTCACGTGCGCCATCATCAAGAAACGCCAGGAAGATTATAAGGATTTCGGCCCCGCGTTAGACCTGAATATCATTAAAAACAACGACAAGCTGAAGCTTGGAATTTGGAATGTTGAATTCTTTGGAGTTTCGCATAATATTCCGGCATCCCTCGGGGTCATCGTGCGCACCCCCGAAGGCATCGTCATCCACACCGGAGACTTTAAGATCGATGAGCGCTCGGACATCGCCGGAGTGACAGAGCTTGATAAGCTCCGCGTGCTTGCGAAAGAGTCTCCCCTGCTTCTCATGTCAGACAGCACGAACGCTAGGGAAGTCGGGCACCAGTACAGCGAAGTGGAGATTAAGACCGAGCTTGAAGACATTATCAAGAACGCGAAAGGACGCCTTATCATCGGGACATTCGCGTCGCTTCTCGGACGCCTGAATCAGATCATTCAAGTCGCCGCAAAGCATGGAAAGAAGATTATCATCGAGGGGCGAAGTATGAAATCAAATGTTGAGATTGCCCGCGAATTAGGATACATCACGATTCCAAAAAACACCGTGATTCCCGTTGAAGAGATGTATAAGCACAACAAGAACGACATCATTATCCTCGCGACGGGCGCGCAGGGCGAAGACAACGCCGTCTTGATGCGCATCGCAAACCGCGAACATCGCATCATCAATGTGGAGCCAAACGACACCTTCGTCTTCTCCTCATCGGTCATCCCTGGAAACGAGCGGACCGTCCAGCGCCTTACCGACAAGCTGTATCGCGAGGGAGCCGACGTCATCAACTACCGGATGATGGACATTCACGCTGGGGGACACGCAAAGCAGGAGGACTTGAAAAAGATGATAGAAATTGTCCAGCCGAAATACTTCATGCCGATCGAGGGGAATCACTCCTTCCTCCGCCTCCATGCGAAAGTAGCAAAGCGCGCCGGATACAACGATGGCAATATCCTCATCGCCGACAATGGCCAGGTCATTGAGTGCAAAGACCGCGTCTGCACGGTGACGAATGAGTACATCCCGTCCGAATATGTATTCGTTGACGGCCTCGGCGTCGGCGACAAGAGCGAAGTCGTGCTCCGCGACCGGCAGATGATGTCAGAGCACGGGATGTTCGTCATTATGGTTCTCGTGGATGGAAAGACGGGCAAGGTAAAAGGAAGTCCCGACATTATTTCTCGCGGATTTGTGTATCTTCGCGAATCGGGAGATCTCCTCCATGTCGCGCGCCAGAAGGTAAAAGAAATCGTCGAACGAAGCGCCAGCACGGAAGACACCGTCAACTGGTCCTATGTAAAAGACAATGTTCGCGATAAGATCGGACAGTTTCTCTTCACCAAGACAAAGAAGCGACCGATGGTTCTCCCGGTCATCATCGAAGTGTAACAACCAAAAACCCCGCCAATGAGGCGGGGTTTTTGGTTGATGAAATCTTCCCGCATATTTTGAAAATGAAAGAAATATGCTATTATTTACAAGCATCAAGAATGCAGAATAAAGAATATGGAATAAGGAAACTTCGGAATAGAGCCTGCAAAGTATCAATATACAGTCTCCATTCCGAAGTGATTTTCCTCGCTTCGC
>JBBUDR010000030.1:0-3295 GCA_038057195.1 Patescibacteria group bacterium | reverse complement strand
GGCTCGCGCTTCGCATTCACGACGATCAGGTCGTCGATGTTCCGCTCGTTGAAGATGCGGACGGCTTCTGCCGCCAGTGCGTCGTCGCGAATGCAGACCGGGCCGGGCGTCATCACTTCTTTCAGCATATCAAAATCGCTGATGCCCTTGAATCGGATCTTGAAGCGCTTGTATTCGCTTTTTTCCGGCTTGCCGTCGATAAAGACGACGCGGGACGCGGTCGCCTCTTTTCCCGAGATATTGGATATGTCGTACCCTTCGATGCGCGCGACCGGATTTTCGCGCTTCAATATATGCCGAAGTTCAGACGACTCTTTTGCGCGCCTGAAGATGAATGGATTCCGGTCCTGAATGATGTGCCGGTGCGAAATAATAGACTGAAGTCCGAGATACTGGTTTCGAATCTCTCCCGCCTTCTCATAGCGTTTTTCTTTGGCGGCTCCCGTCATCTCTTTTTTTAATTCGCGGAGGAGCGTTCTGGATTTGCCGGAGAGGATGTTCCGAATTGATTGAATACTTTTTTTGTATACTGTTCTTTCCGCTACATCATTTTTTTTGCTTCGTAGAGTACAGCAAAAGCCGAAGCATCGTCCCATTTCCGAGTTCACGCACGGGCGCTTGTGGGGACGCTTGCAGGTGCAGTAGGGAAATAACTTTCGAAGCAGGCGGAGAATCATGAAGAGCGCCCGTCCTTCCGTGAACGGCCCGATAATATTTTTTGCGCTTCTTGATTCCGGCTGATGAGTGACGAAAATCCGCGGGAACACTTCGTTTGTGAAGACGATATAGTAGTAATTCTTGTCATCCCGCATCAGGATATTGAATTTTGGGCGATGCTTTTTAATAAGCTCTGCTTCCCGTATCAATGCGTCAAACTCTGTCTCTGTAGTTTCAAATGAAAGCGAGTAAGCTTCTTCGCGGAGGCGCATGATGCGGTCGCTGATCGTCGATTGAAAATACGAAGCAAGCCGGCGCTTGATGCTCGCGGCCTTTCCTATATAGAGGGGTCTCTTTACCCTATCTCGGAATATGTATACGCCAGGGTTTTCGGGGATTTTTTTCGGTTTTTGAAGCATGAGTCTATGCGCTATCGTACCCCTTTTTATCTTCTTTGCGTAGTAGGGTTCAAGCATTGCAAAATGGATCGGGTTGATGTATCATTGCTCCACATTGAAAGGCCGAGAGCAGGCGTTTATATAATTTTTGAATATGAAAAATGATTTTCGGGACTCAATTTCCATCAAGGGCGCGAGAGCTCACAATTTAAAGAATATTTCCCTTGTCATTCCCAAAAACAAGCTTGTAGTCATGACGGGACTTTCCGGCTCCGGAAAATCTTCCCTCGCGTTTGATACGATTTATGCCGAAGCAGAACGGCGGTTTATCGAATCGCTCTCAAGCTATGCCCGCCAGTTTCTCGGCGTTCAGGATAAGCCCGATGTTGATTCCATTGAAGGGCTTTCTCCGGCGATTGCCATCGACCAGAAGAGTGTTACGAAGAATCCGCGCTCGACGGTCGGCACGATTACCGAAATTTACGATTATCTGCGCATTCTTTTCGCCCGCATCGGGCGTCCCCATTGCCCGAACTGTAAGCGTCCGGTGACGCACCAAACCGCCGACCAGATCACAAAAAGCATTCTCGGCATTCCGAAAAAAACCGAGATTCTCATCCTCGCTCCCGTCATTCGCGGGAAAAAGGGCGAGCATCATCATATCCTGAAAGAGATCAAGCTCTCGGGGTTTTTGCGCGTTCGGATGAACGGCGAGATTCTCCGCATTGACGACGCCTTAGCTGTAAAACTCGATAAGCAGAAGAAGCACACGATCGAGGCCGTCGTCGACCGCTTTACCCAAGGGTCCGACATCGACCGCACGAGAATCTTTGATTCAACTGAAACGGCCCTCAAAATCGGCAAAGGAATTATGATTGTTTCAAAAGGCAAGGAAGATGTGCTGTTTTCCGAGCAGTTCGCGTGCATGATATGCGATATCAGTATTCCGACAATCGAACCCCGCATCTTCTCGTTCAATAGCCCGTACGGCGCTTGCGCTCACTGCACGGGCCTCGGGTCAACGCTTGAAGTGGACGAGAATCTCGTTCTTCCAAATAAGAGCCTGACGCTTGCCGAGGGAGCGATTCGCCCGTGGGCGTCGGCGTCGCACCGCGTCGGCAGGCAGTCGTGGTATCACTGGCTTCTCTCCGATCTTGCCGAGCGCCACAAATTCTCTCTTGATGAGCCGTTGAAGAATCTTCCGAAGAAAGTCATAGACATTATTCTGAACGGAGAAGAAACTGCCCATGTCGCGACGGCGGTCCTTGTCGAGCAAAAGGGAAAAAGTAACGTGGATGAAGATGAGGATTTTGAAGAAGGTGAACCTGGGGAGCACTCTCCATTTGAAGGCGTTGTGAATAATCTGAAGCGCCGATGGAAATCGACGGATTCGGAGTGGACGCGCGCGGAAATTGAAAAGTATATGATCGTTCAGGTCTGCCCGACCTGCAAAGGGGATCGCCTGAAGCAGGAGGCGCTCGCCGTGACCATCAGAGAAAAAAACATCGCCGATATCTCGAAGCTGTCGGTTGAAAAGCTGGAGCGCCATTTTTCCGATTTCCTGAAGCCGGCAAAAAGCGGAGAGAAGGGAATCTCGCAATCCGAAATAAAAATCGCCACACCTCTCGCAAAAGAAATCTCAAAGCGGCTTTCGTTCTTAAACGATGTCGGGCTTGAATATATGACATTAGACCGCGAATCAACGACGCTCTCCGGCGGGGAAGCCCAGCGCATCCGCCTTGCGACGCAAATCGGCTCGCGCCTCACGGGAGTTCTCTATGTATTGGACGAGCCGTCAAAGGGGCTTCACCCGCGCGATCACGCGCGCCTCGTCGAAACGCTGAAAAACCTCCGCGATATGGGAAATACCGTCCTGGTCGTCGAGCACGACTCGGACACGATGATGCAGGCGGATTGGATTATTGACTTAGGACCCGGCGCGGGGAAGCACGGCGGAGAGATCGTATTCCAAGGCACGCCGAAGGAGGCGATGCGCTCAAAAACCTTGACGGGAGATTACCTCTCGGGGAAGAAGAGCGTGGGCGACGGCGAAGCGGGGAGGCCGATGAAGCCCAATGTATCGGAGAAGTGCCTTATCATCCACGGAGCCGAATACCATAACTTGAAGGATGTGACGGTGAAGATTCCACTTGAGAAGTTTGTCATCGTGACGGGAGTTTCGGGGTCGGGGAAAAGCAGTCTCATCAACGATATTCTCGCAAAGCAGCTGCTCGTCGATT
>JBBUDR010000029.1:0-2620 GCA_038057195.1 Patescibacteria group bacterium | reverse complement strand
GCGCGCTCTTTTTGAGCGCGAAGAGATAGTTTTGACTCGTAGTAGCGGAGTTTTCTGGCACGGATAATAACCCCGCTCTGCTGAATCTTTCGAGAGAATCGCCGGAGAAGACCGCCCATCGTTTCATTTCTTCGTCTGAATACTTCCATACATAACTCAAATAAGACTTTCTGAGTATATCCTACCTTCTATTATATATCAACCCCGCACCTTTTGCGCATCATATATGCGCAAAAGGTGCGGGGTCAAGCGTTCCATGAGCGTCCTACTCACTAAGAATATGAAGATGGACATGATCAATGACTTGCCCGCCCTTCCGTCCGACATTAAATATGAGCTTATATCCTTCGAGTCCGATGTTCTCGGCGATCGCCTTTGCTCCATAGATAACACTGAGCATCGTCTCACGATCGCTATCGACTAAGGTTTGGATTGAATCGATATGCTTTTTAGGAACAACGAGAATATGCACCGGAGCCTTTGGATGGATATCTTTGAACGCGCGGATTGAATCGTCTTCAAAGACGGTCTCGGACGGTATATCTCCTCGGACAATCTTGCAGAAGAGGCAATCCATTTTATTTATGAATCCTTCGCTTCACCGCTTCAACGACCTTACTGAGAGGAACTGTCTCCTGGATCCCAGAGCTCATTTCGCGGACGATAATCTCGCCGTCCAACGCCTCCTTCTGCCCGAATATGAGGACAAACTCTGCTCCGGCTTTCAAAGCGATGCCAAACTGCGTCTTAATACTGTTCTTTCCCAAAGATGTTCGAATTGAAATTCCGACGGTGCGAAATTGCTCGAGAATCTTCAGGCTCTTCCGCTTTGCCATCTCCCCGAGCTGGACGAGAAACACCTTGATCGGCTGCTCAAGCTTCATTTTCACTTTCTGCTGGCGCATAATCTCAATCACGCGTTCAATACCGATTGCAATCCCGACTGCGGCGGTCGGCCGTCCGCCTAATTTTTCAACAAGTCCGTCATACCTCCCTCCCCCGCCTAACGCAAAGTGGGATTTTGCCGGCAACTCCTCCGGCTTTTCTATTTTTTCTTTTTCCTCCGGTTTCTCGCCTCCCTCTGATTGAGATACGAGCTCCGCTTCGGGCTTTCCGACAAAAAACTCAAATACGCTCCGGGAATAATAATCAAGGCCTCGAACAAGATATGGATTCAGAGTATAAGGAAACTGAATCTCATCCATAAATTCAAGAAGACTCTTGAAGTGCGTTCTGCACGCGTCGCAAATCTGATCGAGAATTTGCGGAGCGTTTTGTCTCAACTGCACACACTTCTCTTCTTTGCAGTCAAAAAGCCGGAAATAATTCGTCTTCATCCGTTTCCGGCAATTCATGCAGAGCTTCTTTGTCTTATTCCGGTAATACGCGAGAATCTGTGATTTGATGTGTCCGCGGCAGTCCGGGCATCCGATGCTGTTCAATTCAACAAAATAATCCTTCAATCCGACTTCCTGAAAAAATGCTCCTGCCATCTGGATCATCTCCGCCTCTGCCACTGGTCCGTCTTCTCCGATTGTCTCCAAGCCCCATTGATGAAACTCGCGGAATCTTCCCCGTTGTGGAGATTCATGCCTGAAAAACGACCCTGCGTACCACAGCTTCACCGGATGCGGCTGGGCAATCATCCCATTTTCAATATACGCGCGTATTGCGGATGCAGTTCCTTCGGGCCGAAGCGTCAACGCGTCGCCTCCGCGCGTCTTGAAAGAGTACATCTGCTTTTCAACGATGTCAGTTCCGTCTCCGACGCTGTGATTGAAAAGCTCGGTATCCTCAAAGTGAGGCGTGTCGAGCTTTCCAAAGCCGTAAAATATCGAAAGCTGCCTAATCTCCGAGTAGAGCTTGTCCCAGTAGTATTGGGCTTCCGGCAGGATGTCGTGCGTACCTCGTGGTCGCTGGAACTGCTTTGGTTTTTGTTTTTTCATTTTCTTTATTCTTTATTCTGTATACGAAGCTTTTTGAATGATGCCGATCTTCTCCAGTGGCCAGAGACGGACCATGACGCGCCCGGTAACGAGATTTTTTGGCAGGAACCCCCACCGCCGGGAATCAGAGCTGAAATTTCGATTGTCTCCCATGACAAAATACTGATCATTTGGAACGGTGGCATCAATATCGCCTGTCGTGAATGTCCCGCGTGGAAGATATTCTTCATTCAGAACAAGCTCTTTTCCGTCAGCATCTGAAACCTTTACGGACCCCTCTTTAATCATGAGGTGCTCTCCGGGAAGCCCAATGACCCGCTTGATGAAAAATTCCGACGGATCCAATGGATAATGGAACACGATAACCATCCCCCGCTGGAGACCCTTCAATGCCGGAGTCACCTCGTCAATAATGAGATACTCCCTATCCTCAAAGTTCGGCTCCATGGAGGCGCCTTTGACGATGAACGGCTGAGCGATATAAATTCGAACGAGTAAAACAATGGCGATTGGAACGATAAAAAGCTTGAATGTCTCCCAAATCCTCTCTTTCCAAGTCATCCGGGGTTCTGTTATCGGCTCTTCTGTCTGTTTTTCCGGTGTTTTTTCCTCCATTTTGCTGATAATACTTCATTTTTTTGCATTTTGCAAATCCTCTCCTATATAATAGAAGG
>JBBUDR010000028.1:0-3683 GCA_038057195.1 Patescibacteria group bacterium | reverse complement strand
CGAGAGGCGCGGGTTTCGCGAGCTTCTGGAAAAACAGTTCCGCATCCGGCGCTTCACCTGGAATTTGAGCGCCGGGATTGAGGGGGCGCAGGGCGCGCTGATGATTACTCTGGAATTCCTTATTTTTTATTTCGCGATCCGTTTCTGGTCGCGGGGGCTGTTGACTCTGGGTGATTTTGCGCTGATCCAAGGGTATCTGGTGCAGATATTCAGACAGCTGTGGGACTTTTGGCGGGTGATCCGCGATATTTACCGGCGCCTGGCGGATGCCGAGGAGATGACCGAGATTTTGCCGATGACGCATGAAGTGGCTGACAAGCCGGCTGGCCGGGAGCTTGCGGTGGCGCAGGGGCGGGTTGAATTTCGCGGCGTCTCGTTTACCTACACGAAAACGCGGGAAGTGATCAGGGATTTTAATCTTAATATCCGGCCCGGGGAGAAGGTCGTAAAAAAAATGGGCGGGCTCCATGAGTTTATGAACTGGCAGCGCCCGCTGATGACCGATTCGGGCGGATTCCAGGTGTTTAGCTTGGGATTCGGGAAGGACCATGGAGTCGGAAAGATTCTGAAGGAGAAAAAAACATCATCCGTCTCCAAGGGCCAGCAGCCCCGGCTTTTGAATATTTCCGATAAGGGAGTGATGTTCACCTCGTATGTTGATGGAAGTAAGGTTTTCATTGGACCAAAGGAATCCATGAAGATCCAGGAGGCTCTCGGCGCCGATATTATTTTTGCCTTTGACGAGTGCACATCTCCGCTTGCGGATTATGAATATACGAAAAAATCTCTCGAGCGCTCGCACCGCTGGATGAGAGAGTGTCTGAAGACGAAAAAGTCGTCGTCCGCGCTCTATGGCATCGTCCAAGGCGGGAAGTTCAAAGATTTAAGAAAAGAGAGCGCACAGTATATCGCGTCCCTTCCGGTTGCGGGATTCGGCATCGGCGGAGAGTTTGGGGATGATAAGAGCAAGATGACGACGATGCTCCGCTGGGTTGTGGACGAGCTTCCGGAGGAAAAGCCCCGCCATCTTTTGGGCATTGGGCATCCCGAGGATATCCTTTCTATCATCAGGGAAGGCGTCGATACCTTCGATTGTATTGCTCCGACGCATTACGCGCGGCACGGAATAGCGTTCACCTCAAAGGGTCGCGTCGATTTGAATAAGAAGTCATTTTTGTCCGATAAGGGGCCAGTGGATTCCGCGTGTCGATGCACCGTGTGCGCGCAATATTCCCGAAGCTATATGACGCATCTTCTCCGCGCGCGGGAAATCACGCCCCTCCGCCTCCTCACATTCCATAATCTTTTCTATCTCAATTCGCTTGTAGCGAAGATACGGGATGGGATCAAGCGCGGAACGGTATAATCTTTTCTTTTTTTCTCAGATGTTGAAACGACGTAATTTCTTCATTGTAATTGTCCTTCTTTCCGCCACTCTTCTCGCGGGGGGTTCTTTCTTTTTCTACTCTTGCGAGGATGATTGGTGCTTCTTGTCTGACTGGCAAAAAATACGGGCGACGCATAGCTTCGAAGAATGCGAGGCTCACGGCTTTCCAGTCATGCAGACGTATCCGCGGCAGTGCGTCGCCGGGAGTGCGGCGTTTGTTGAAAAAATAGAGAAACATCAGGAAGAAAACATCCGCGTTCTGGAACCGCAGCCGAATGACGCGATCGGCCTCCCCTTTACATTAAGGGGAGAGGCGAGAGTGTTCGAGGGCGCGTTTAATTATCGGCTGAAAGATTATGACGGAACCGTGCTTATTGAAAGATTTGCGACGGCGCACGGCATCGATGCGGGCCAATTTGGACCATTTGAAATTTCCATATCGTATCCCGAGCCGAAAGGAAAAATCGGGATTCTTGAAGTCTTTGATTACTCGGCGAAGGATGGCTCCGAGATAGATATGGTATCGGTTCCGGTGCGCTTTCAAAAGATTGCCGGGGCGAGGGTCGCTGTTTTTTTCACGAATCAAAAAAAAGATCCAGGCGGGCTCTCATGCGAAAAGACATTTCCGATTTACCGGAGAGTGGCAAAAAGCCAAGTCCTTGCGCGCTCGGCGATCACTGAACTCTTAAAGGGACCGGATCGTCTTGAATATGAAGCGGGCTACGGAACGGCGATAAATTCCGGAACCGCTCTTCAAAAAGTCTCGATTGAAAACGGAGTCGCGCGTGTTGATTTTGATTCAATGCTTGAAGTCGGAGTCGGCGGATCGTGCAGGGTCTTAGCGATTGAGTCGCAGATCAAAGAAACGCTCAAGCAGTTTCCAACCATTAAAGAAGTCGTTATTTCCATCAATGGAAGAACGGAGGGGGTCCTTCAGCCATGAGAATATTCGTGAAGGCAAAGCCGAAATCAAGGATTGAGAAGGTTGAAAAGACCGATGAGACGCATTTTACCGTTTCTGTGAAGGAGCCACCCGAAGACGGGCGCGCGAATTACGCCATTGAATGCGCTCTTGCCGAATATTTCGGCATTTCAGGAAGCAGGGTGCGAATCGTAAGCGGGCTGTCTTCTCGGCAGAAAATAGCAGAAGTAGACGCGTAATAATGTTGCGTCTCGTTGTTTTTCTCATGTCCGCGTGATATTCTATATCCCTATGACGAAGCTCATACGACGAAATAAAAATAATAAAACTCCAGAATGGGACCTTTCGAATCTTTATAAGGGGATTGATGATCCGGATATCAACAAGGATCTCAAAAGCTCTTTGGTGAAAGCGGAGCGATTTTCAAATTCGTATAAGGGCTTTTTTTCCAATCTGCCCATACGATCGGACGCGCTTCTTCCCGTATTAAAAGAATATGAAGCGATTTTGGAATCTGCCATATTGCCGATTATTTACGGAGAGCTCGTTTTTTCAGCCGACACGAATCCCGCGCACGGAGCATTCCTCCAAAAGATGAAAGCGCGCTCTGTCGCGATCAATCAGCATCTCATCTTTTTTGAACTTGAGCTCGCGAAGCTTTCGGAAAAAAATCTTGCCGAGCTTGCGGCGCATCCAACGCTTGCCCGATATGCGCATTATCTCGATGTCCAGCGCATATGGCAGCCTCATCGCTTAACACTTCTTGAGGAGAAGCTGATGAGCGACAAGAATCTTACAGGTGCAGGGGCGTTTTCACGATTGTTTGACGAGGAGCTTTCTTCTAAAAAATTTATCTTAAAAAATAAAAAAGTTTCCGAAGAGGTTGTCCTGAAAATGCTTCATAGCCCTCGGCGGAGCGAGCGGAAGCGGGCGGCAGAATCCCTCACTCATGGCTTGAACGAAGAAGCGCGGAGGCTTACCTATATCACAAACATCATGGCGGAGGATTTGGCGGTAGACGGCCGCTATCGGAAATATACAAGTCCGGAAGCGTCGCGGCACTTGGCGAACGAGACGTCGCAGGATGTCGTCGATGTAATGAGCTCCGTCATCGCGGAAAACTACGCGGTCGTGCAGGATTTCTATCGTTTTAAGCGAAGCGCGCTGAAGCTTCCGAAACTTTACGACTATGACCGCTACGCGCCAATCTCAAAAACATCGAGTAAAAAAATAGATTTTCAGGCGGGGAAAAAGATTGTTCTCGATTCTTATCGCCGCTTCAGTCCCGAGTTTTCGGATAGTGCGAAAAGATTTTTTGATGAAAAGCGGATTGACGCGAATATGAGAGAGGGACAGCGGGGGGGCGCATTCTGT
>JBBUDR010000027.1:0-3579 GCA_038057195.1 Patescibacteria group bacterium | reverse complement strand
AGATATCCTTTAAAAAACTAAGCGCCAGTCCGATTGCCTGCATAATGCGTTATATCATCACCCCCCAATGTGGCGGGTTTTTTATTCCCAGTCAGTTGTTAAATTTACTTACGCGAGAAAGTATGTTCCGTCCGCGTGCTTTTTAAAAAGGGACTTGTTTTGGAGGTTCAGAAGAATCGTATTTTCCTTCACGAACCGGCGAGAAAGAACCGCGGTCACGATCGCTCCCCTCTCCATTCCGCTGTTTTCCTTCTTCAAAATAGACCGGATGACGTCTTTTACCGTTCCCGGCTCATATCCCCACTCCTTCAGGGCGTAAAGCCCGCGGCCGACGAGGACGAATCGGTTTGAATCCTTGATAAGCTCGTTGTGAACTGTCTGGGGATGAGCATGCTTTTTCCCCCGAAATCCGCTCTTGTCGATTGCCGTGGCAATCATCTGAAAATGCATCGGCTTCCCCTCTTTTGAGAGGATTGCGTATGCTTTGTCGCGGATGCTTTTCGGCTGAACCGTCGGCCATGTGCAGAGGCCGTATTCTTTGTACGGATTTTCTTTGATGAGTTTCGAAGTATTGATATATGAATGCACAGCTTCCATGGAAGGATTTTGATTGGCTGTTTCCCGATACGTATCGGATACGAGACTTGCAAGCTGTTCGCGCGAAAGAAGCGCCTTCTTCGCATCAAGTTTCTGTACGACGCTTTTCACCACTTTTTCGGATACGGCGAGCGCATCCTTGTCGGAATACCATCGCGTGTGAAACTCGTCGGTTTCAGGCGCCTGCATGACTCCCTTGTGGAGCGCCAAAAGAAGCTGGAGATGCGGGTGTTCAGATTTTTCGGCGACGGAATGAAGAAATTTTTTTTCTTCGACGACTCCTCCCGCTCCGCGGATATTCGAGATGACTTCCTTATAGATCGGCTCGAGATACGAAACAGCCTCGGGTTTGGCGAGGTGCTTTAAGACGCTGTTTTCAATCTGACGGACCCGCTCTCGCGTGATGCCGTAGATTTTTCCGATTGCGTCCAAGGTCATTGACGCTCCGCGAAGGCCGTAGCGTTTTTCAACGATGTCCCGAAGGCGCTTGTTTGGAAGCGTCTTTAAAATCGTTCCGACTGCGGTTTTTGGCTGGATTGGCAGCTGAGACTGACTCATATGATTTTATGAAATGAAGTGAGTAAAATCACTTCTGATTGCATAAAGCGAAGCGAATGCAATCACTTCATAATGGAGGTTGAATTATTTATACTATACAACTTCCATTATGAAGATTCCTTATCTTATTTTATCCCTTGCAGTATTCATTCCGAAGAGTCATTGCTCTACATTAAATCACACTACACGCTCAGCGTTTCACTTCTATCTCTTTCTTTGCCACAGCTCCCATGTGACAAGAAGCGGGCTTGCGATGAAAATAGACGAATAGGTTCCGATCAAGACCCCAATAATCAAGAGAAGCGATAAATACCTCGTTGATTCGCCTCCAAGCAGGAAAACCGGAAGGAGGGCGATGACGACGGTAAATGAAGTATTAATCGAACGGGCGAATGTCTCCCGAACGCTTCGCTGAACTGTTTCCGCGAAGTCTTCCCGCACTCGGAGCATCTTTAATTTTTCTCGTACCCTATCGAATACGACAATCGTATCATGCACTGAAAAGCCAAGAACTGTCAAGAGTCCGGTGATAAAGAGGATATCCACCTCGATATTCATGAACTTTCCAAGTATTGAAAAGATTCCGGCGGGAATGAGCACATCGTGCATAAGGGCGGCAAGGGCGACAATTCCATACTTCCACGAAGAAATAGGCAAGGAGACCTTTCGGAACGCAAATGCGATATAGAGGACGATAAGGATGAGTACAAGTAAAAGCGCTTTGACGGAACTTTCTTTTAGCTCTCGCCCAATGACCGGTCCAACCGAATCAAATCTTTTTTCGATAAGAACATCTGACGGGTTTTGAATATTACCCGCGAGTTTTGAGAGAAGAATGCTATGCTCTGTTTCGGAAATATCGCGAAAGCGCATGAGCGCTCCTCGCTCTCCAATTCCCTGCATTCGCGCGGATTGAATCCCTGAGTCGCTGAATATTTTTGATATGATATCAAATTCTGGGCGTTCTTTTATATATTCAACTTCCATCAGTGATCCGCCGGTAAAATCTATCCCCAACTTCAATCCCCATAGGGACAGCGAAATAATGGAAATTAAAAAAAGAATCCCGGAGATCGTATAAAATATTTTTCTATTCTGTACTATGTTCATATGATTTTACGAAGCGAAGCGAGGAAAATCACTTCGCAATGCAAGCCGGATACTGATACTTTGCGGCTTGTAGTGCGAAGAGTCCTTTTATTATCTTCCAAATCCGGTTAAGAATATCAGACGAGCGCGCTCTATTCTTGGTGTCAGTATCGAGAGAAGAAGCCCGCGCGTGACGGTCAGGGCGGTGAACATACTGATGAGGATTCCGATGCTAAGCGTAAGCGCAAACCCCTTCACGATGCTCGTTCCGAACGAATAAAGAACCGCCGAGGTAATAAGGCTTGAGACATTCGAGTCGCGGATTGAGGTCCATGCGCGGCGGAATCCTTCCAACATCGCCTCGCGGACGGCGCGTCCGGCGCGGAGCTCTTCCTTCATCCGCTCAAAAACGAGGATGTTTGCGTCTACTGCCATGCCGATTGAAAGGATGAAGCCTGCGATTCCGGCAGTCGTCAGTGTGATATTAAAAAGTTTATAGAAGGCGAGGGTAAATACGGAGTAAATAAGGAGCGCGATAACCGCGATGACTCCCGGCAAGCGGTACCAGAGAACCATAAAAATCATGACAGCGAGGATTCCGTAGAATCCGGCCATCAAGCTCTGTTCAAGATAGACTTTTCCAAGCGATGCTTCTACTGTCTGCTGGGATATGAGAGAAATCGGAACCGGAAGGGCTCCGGCGTTTAGCAAAAGAACGAGGTCTTTTGAGCTCTTCAAATCAAACTGTCCGGTAATCTGCGCTTTTCCACCGGTGATCTCCTCCTGCACGACTGGACTGCTTAACATCGCTCCATCAAGAAAAATCCCAAGCGGTTTTTGAATGTTTCGCTTTGTTATCTCTCCAAAAAGCTTTGCGCCATCATCATTGAATGTGACGGAAATTTCGGGTCGTCCGGTCGTGTTGTCAAAAACAACATCGGCGCGCTTGAGATACTTTCCATCAAGCCCCGTAGGGATGAAATGAATATTTTTCGCTTCCTCCTCCGTCTTTGGAACGGGACCATCTAATTCTTGAAAATCAAGGAATGGGGTTTGGCCAATGATGCGAATCGCTTCTTTCGCGTCCACGCCGGCAAGCTCGACGACGAGGCGGTACACATCATTCTTCGTCTCAATCTGAACCAGCGGCTCGGAAACTCCAAAGAGATTCACTCTCCGCTCGATCGCGTCTCGCAAACTATCCATCGCTCCCTTTTTATCGTCTGTCTTTGAAACGTCGGCATCAAAAATAAGATGCGCTCCGCCCTTCAGATCAAGCCCGAGCTTATACTCGTTTTTGAAAAAACCAGGGACATACGGCAGCTTTGCAAGATA
>JBBUDR010000026.1:0-1127 GCA_038057195.1 Patescibacteria group bacterium | reverse complement strand
GAAAAATTCTCACACTCATTCCCCTATCAGGAAACGCCTGACCAAAAAAAAGCGATTGAAGAAATTCTCTCCGATCTTGAAAGCGGCAGGCCGATGGACCGGGTGCTCGCGGGTGATGTCGGATTCGGAAAGACCGAAGTTGCATTCCGCGCCATTCTCCGCGCCGCGGTGAATAACCAGCAGTCGATCCTTCTTGCTCCAACGACGGTTCTTGTTGAAGAGCATACACGAACGATGAAAGAGCGCTTCCAGAACTTTCCAATCCGCGTGGAATCTCTTTCCCGACTGACCCACCCAAAAAAAGAAAAAGGGATTATCCGTGATTTTCTTGATGGACGCATCGACTGCCTTGTTGGGACGCATAGGATTCTTTCAAAAGACATCATGCATTCACTCCAAGAACAAGGTGAGAAATCCACTGTTGGCCTTCTCATTATTGATGAAGAACAGCGATTTGGCGTAAAGCAGAAGGAGATATTCAAGAATATTCGGCCGGATATCAATATATTGAGCATTTCGGCGACTCCCATCCCCCGCACACTCTCTTTGGCGCTTGCAAACCTAAAAAGCATATCCGTCATCAAGACTCCGCCTATTGAGAGAATCCCCATTCGGACATTCGTTGTCCCTTATCACGACCGCCTTGTAAAAGAAAGTCTCTTAGAGGAGATAAAGCGCGGAGGACAGGCGTTTTTTCTCCATAACAGGGTCCAAACGCTCGAATTATTCAAGCAAAAACTTCAAAGACTCATCCCGAAAGCCCGTATTGAGTATATCCATGGAAAAACAAAACCAAATGAAATTCTCCGGGTTTTAAAGGATTTCCGCGAAAAATCCATTGATATCCTCGTTGCTACCACGATTATTGAAAATGGCATTGATTTCCCCAATGCGAATACCCTTATTGTGGAAGACGCGACTCGCTTGGGACTCTCTGAGGCGCACCAGCTCCGGGGACGCATCGGCCGAGGAGATCGCGAATCATACGCGTACTTTATGTACCGATCAAAAAGCGTAACGGAAAAGGCGTTTTTACGCCTTCACGCTCTTTTGGAAGCAAGCGAACTTGGTTCGGGATATGACATCGCTCTTAAAGATTTGGAAATTCGCGGAGCGGGAAATATCCT
>JBBUDR010000025.1:0-2602 GCA_038057195.1 Patescibacteria group bacterium | reverse complement strand
CGATTCCGAGAATCGCGTTAAAAAGCACGGCTCGCGCAAGGCGCTCGGTGAAGCGTCGCTCGTTCTTCGTTGTGCTGATCTCATAAAGCCCGAGGCTCTGAAACACGAGAAGCCAGACGACAAAGAGGCCCGTAAAGGGGGGCCAATGAAGATTCCAGATATATTGATTCAGCGCTTCTCCTCCATATCGCAGAAAAAGGACGATGCTAAGGGATGCGTAGAGGATGAGAGCGTCTCCCAAAAGAAGGATTCCGAATATGAATTTTGTCCGACGCAGCATAAGTGATTTATGAACGAAGTGAGTAAATAACTTGATTGCATGAAGCGAAGCGAATGCAATCACTTCATCAGAGACGTTGAATTATGTATACTATACAGCCTCTCTAATGAAGATTCTATGAGTATCCACAGTATCAATTATGAAGTTTCCGTATCACCGCGAAGATTCTTTATTATTGTACGAAGTGAATACTGCCTCTTTTCCGAATCATACTACACATTTTAAGTGTTCGGAAGAAGAGATGATTGGCGTTACTTTTTCATATAACCCGGTGTTGTAATGAAAGGTTATGAGCTTCATGAGTTAATTTTCATAAAATCACATGTCTAAATTAGTGGTCACCGGAGGAGATGGGTTTATTGGTTCGCATCTTGTTGATGCTCTTGTCGAGCGCGGCGATGAAGTGCATATCATCGATACGTGCATCGCAAACGGTGGAAAGAATCTAAATAAAAAAGCAATCCATCATGATGCCGATATTAGGGATTTTTCGGCTATACGGCCCATTTTTAATCAAGCGCGGTTTGTCTTTCATCTCGCCGCTCTTCCAAGGATTCAGCCATCAATCGAGAATCCGTCCGAATATCATGATACGAATGTGACGGGGACTCTTAATGTTCTCCGTGCATCCCGCGACGCGAAGGTGAAGAGAGTGATATTTTCGTCATCGTCGTCCGTGTACGGTGATCAGACATTATTTCCAATGAAGGAATCGGCTCCCATAAAACCAAAAAATCCATATGCGGCTCAAAAACTAATGGGGGAGATATACTGTTCTCTTTTTTCGTCGCTCTATGGTCTGGAAACCGCGAGCCTTCGCTATTTCAACGTTTATGGATTGCGCCAGCCCCACGAGGGCGCATACGCGGTTCTTGTCGGTATCTTTTTAAAGCAGTGGTCAGAAGGAAAGCCGATGACGATTGTTCCAGATGGAAAACAATCTCGAGATTTTACGCATGTCTCTGATGTTATCCGCGCGAATATCTTCGCGATGGAATCCGATAGGGTACTGACAGGCGATTCCATAAATATCGGAACAGGAAAGGAGTATTCGGTGCTGGAAGTTGCCGGCATGATCGGCGGAGATACGGTATATATACAACCAAGAAGTGGAGAAGCGATGCGGTCAAAAGCAGATCGGACTCGCGCGAAAGAGCTTCTTCGGTGGGAACCTCTCATTGAGCTTCCTTTGGCCATTGCCGAGTTGAAGAGTGCATACAAAAAATGACTCAGCGCCTAGCGGGTGTAGAGATCAAGGGTCTTTTTCAGCATGGCGCGGAATGAAAAAAATTCTTTCTGTTTTTTACTTTCAATCGCAAAATCTCTTCTCATATTTTTTGAGGAGATGAGAGCTTCCAGAGCGTGCGAGAGGCGCGAAGGATTTTTAGGGGGAACAATAAGCCCATTTTTTCCATCATGGACGATGTCGGGGATTCCGCCAACTGAAGTTCCAATGAGAGGCAGTCCGGCTTCCATTGCTTCCAAAAGAACATACGGCAATCCTTCCTTCAGTGACGGGAGAACGAAAACATCAAAGCACTGGAGGTACGAGGATGCATCATCGATAAAACCGGCAAGGAATACGGAATCCCGCAGGCCGTTTTTTGCGATCATGGTCTGAATCGCTTCCTCGTCTTCTCCGCTTCCGATAATGACGCATGAAAATGCCATACGCTTCTGCTTTAAGAGGAAGAGAGCCTGAATGAGATGTGGTAGTCCTTTGTTTTTTGTCAGTTCGGCTATCGTTCCTATGATCGGAGGTTCAAGCTTTTTTCCAATAATGGAAGAAAGGCGTCCCTCCGCCTCTTTCAGGCTCATAAAATCTATGTTTGAGATTCCAAGAGGGATATATGAGAGTTTTTTTTCGGCGATGCCGTATTTCAGCGCCATGTCAAAATCATGCTTTGAGATGATAATGATTGCGTCTTGAAAGTAAGACGCGATTCTGCTTAAAAAAAGAATTATCTTTTTCTGCCATGGCGGGCGTTCTTCCTCAAATGCCCATCCATGGGCTGTAAAAACGATATATGGCCGGACACCGGAGAATACCCCCGCTATCCGCGCAGCTATCGCTCCGGTTCCGCCTATCTTCGAGCTGTTCAGATGGATGATAGCCGGACGCTCCCTTAAAAAAATACGAAAGAGCCGGACGAGGGCGATGATTTCTCCAATCATAGAAATATCCCTCTCAAGCCCGGGTATCTGAATGACTGGAATATCTATGTGGCGGAGCTTTTGTATGAGCGCTCCCTCTCCGCCCGCGACGACGGAAACTTCAAACATATCTTCCGAAATAGCGGTTGCAAGATCATAGACATATCG
>JBBUDR010000024.1:0-1469 GCA_038057195.1 Patescibacteria group bacterium | reverse complement strand
ATGAAACTTGTTATTGTAGAAAGTCCGACAAAAGCAAAAACAATTTCTCGTTTCCTCGGAAAGGGCTTTATTGTCGACTCTTCGTATGGTCATATCCGCGACCTTCCAAAGACCGTTCTTGGCATTGACCCGGAAAATAATTTTGAGCCGAAATACATCATCCCGATAAAAGCAAAGAAGATCGTCACCCAGCTAAAAAAAGAGGCGGAAAAGGCGAACACCGTCATCCTCGCGACTGACGAGGACCGCGAGGGCGAGGCGATCGCCTGGCACCTCATGAAGGCGCTGGGACTTGATGCGCCGAAAGAAGGAAAGAAAAAAGCTCCGAAGATAGAACGGATTGTTTTTCATGAGATCACAAAAAAAGCGATTGAAGAAGCATTACAATCTCCGAGAGCAATCGACATTCCGCTCGTTGACGCCCAGCAGGCGCGGAGAATTCTTGATCGGATCGTCGGCTATAAGCTCTCGCCATTTCTCTGGAAGAAAGTAGCCCGCGGACTTTCGGCTGGACGCGTGCAGTCCGTCGCGCTCCGTCTCATTGCCGAGCGCGAGCGGGAAATTGAAGCGTTCATCAAACAGGAGTATTGGACGATTGACGCAATCCTCGGAAAAGAACATGTGGGAAAAGAGTTTACCGCACATCTCTCAAAGATCAATGGAAAGACCGTCCAAAAGCTCGATATCGGCACGGAACCACAGGCAATGGAAATCAAAACCGACCTTGACTCAGCTTCATTCGTCATTGAGAGCGTAGAGAAGAAGGCGACTATCAAGAATCCCTACCCCCCATTCACGACAAGCACGCTCCAGCAAGAAGCATCGCGAAAACTTGGCTTTTCGGCGAAGCAAACGATGATGATTGCCCAGCAGCTCTATGAAGGAATCGATGTGGGAGACGGGCACCAGGGACTCATCACTTACATGCGCACCGACTCCGTGAATCTCTCGGAAGAGGCGCTTCAGTCGGGAAAAGAAGTGCTCACCGAACTATTCGGAAAACAGTACGCGCTCCCCCAGCCGCGCCGATTCAAGACGAAGTCAAAAGGCGCCCAAGAAGCGCACGAAGCGGTCCGCCCGGCAGACCCGCGGCGCCACCCAGAGATTATCAAGCAGTATCTTGAGCGAAATCAGTTTCGCCTCTATGACCTTATCTGGCGGAGATTCATGGCGAGCCAGATGCCGGAAGCGGTATTCGATTCGACAAGCATCGATATCGGCGCGAAAGCGGAACATGGAACGGCATATGGCCTCCGCGCGACCGGTCAGATCATGAAGTTTGATGGATTTTTGAAAGTGTATACGACAAAAACAGAAGAGGTCGAGCTCCCCGACGTGAAAAACGGAGAGACGCTCAAAAAAATATCTATTGATCCGGTTCAGCATTTTACGGAGCCTCCAGCGCGCTATACGGAAGCATCGCTCATCAAGCTCCTCGAAGAAAACGGGTTCGGACGCCCGTCAACCTA
>JBBUDR010000023.1:0-7412 GCA_038057195.1 Patescibacteria group bacterium | reverse complement strand
AGTGAAGAATGTTCCCATGAACGATTCATATTCAAAAATTCTCCTCTCTATCGCGGTCATCTCCGGACTGTTGGGGATTTGGTATGTGACATATCAGGATCAGCTCGCGTCTTCGGAATTTTCGCGTCTCGGGGTGAATCAAGAGCTTCTTTTGTCTCGGGACAGCCTGCGAGTTCCGCCATCCTCCATCATCGGAACAGTTGAGCTTCAGTTTGATTTCGGAAACGGCGAGAAGCGCCGCTTTGAAGGGAGCATCGTTAAGGGAATGACGCTTCTCGATACTCTCTATGGGGCCGCAGAGGCGGGAAAAATCGAAGTCGTGATCAACGGCAATAAGCTCGCCTCTATCGGAGGACTCAAAAATGAAAAGAGCCAGGTGTGGAGCATCTATCGGAACAAAAAGAAGATTTCGACGAATGCATGGGGGATCCCGGTTTTAGACAAGGATGAGGTCCTGCTCAAATACGAGTAAATAAGGGGCATTGGGCAAAGCTCGCGCGACGCGCGAGCTTTTTTTTACGCCAGTAGAGAGGTATAATCATGAAGTGATAATACATCATTATTCTATGGCGGGAGTACGGAGACGAGCGGGTATGACGATGATTGAAGTCGTTGTCATGGCGGCGATCGTCGCGACCATGACCGCTATCATCGTCGGCGGGTTTCCGATATATAACGACCAGGCGTACGTGAAGCGGGAATCCGAGCGCATCGCTCTCGATATGAGGCGCGCGCAAAGCTACGCGCTGACGGGGAAGGTCGCTCCAATCGCGAGTTCCACTCCGAACTACTGGGGCATGCATATCGCAATGAGCAGCCCAGCTTCGTATGTCATATTCGCGCGCTTCGGAAGCAGCACACTGCCGTATGATCCGGCAACCGACGAAGTCTATTCAACAAGCGTTCTTGAGCAGGGGATTACCATGCAAGGCCTATCGACAGCGGTAACGGCGGTTGCCGGTGAAGTGAATCTCTACTTTTCCGTCCCCTACGGAGAACTTGAGGTGTCCGACAATAACGGGAGCGGGGGGTCATCGGGGACGATGACGCTGCAGTCAAAGAAAAAAAATTATACAAAGAAAATCAACGCGCAGGTTTCCGGGAATGTCGTCATAACGAATTAACATATCGCGCATGAAGATTATTTGGGATTTTTTTAAAAAGAAAAGATTCGCTTTGAAAGATCGTCTTCGGCGAAACGGATTTACCCTCATTGAAACGATTGTCGGAGTCGCGATTCTTGCGAGCGTTCTTCTTGGGCCCGTGACCGTCACGACCGCGAGCATTCGAAGAACCGCCGAGTCGTCGGACAGGCTGACCGCCTTATATCTCGCTCAAGAAGGGACCGAGTTTATCCGGATTATCCGGGAGAATAATATCTTGAAAGGAGCGGCATGGAACGAGGGGCTTCCCGACGGCGACTATGAATTCGATTTTCAAAATTCAGCCCTGGCCGCGGGCGCAGCGAGCCAGCCCCCGTCATTTATAGGCACATCGATACTCTTTGATTCTGCGACCGGCGCGTATGGCTATATGGCGGGGAGTCCGAGCAAGTTTACGAGAAAAATCACGGTTATTGCCGCAATCGATAACGATCCTCTCGGTATTCCGGCAGCCGATCAGATGGATATTTCAGTCGTTGTTTCGTGGCAGAGCCAGGCGGATCTTCCAAATAAGACAGTCCAGCTTCAGGAAAGGCTTTATAATTGGCAATAACATGGCGCATATCTCGAATCACATGAATAGAGGAAGGATAGATGGCATCAAAAGTAGGAATGGTTTTTCGCTTCTTGAAATGGTGATTGCCATCGGGGTTTTCGCAAGCGTCCTCGCGATTTCGGTCCAGATTGTTCTTTCGGCTTCTGATGCGCAAGTGCGCTCGTCTCTTCAGCGCGCCGTGCAGGACAACATCCGCTATTCAATCGAGTATATGAATAAGGAGCTCCGCACGGCGCGCGGAATTACGACGCTGCACAATGACGGAAGCTCATGCGGTCCGCAGGCATTCTGCGAGCGGATACGGTTCACGAACGATCGCGCGCAGCAGATCATGTACTGCATTCTGAATAGCGTGCTTATCCGTTCAAAACCCCTTGATGGAGCGGGGGGGGATTGCAATCCGCTGGATCCTGAAAGCATCAATATCCACCTCACGTCGAATGACGTTACCATCAACTCACTCTTCTTTTATGTAGCGGGTAATACTGCCGGTTCGTCCGACGGCCAGCCGATTATGACTGCGACAATCAATGTGACCGGTACAACAGGAAAAGCGCGAACCGCCGTCAATATGCATCTCCAGACGACGGTCGTTCAGCGCCTTCGCGATTTTTAACGGCGTATCTCTATGACATTCCATATACCGAACAGAAAATCAAAAAAAGGAATCACGCTCCTTCTCGTTATCCTCATTACGACCTCGCTGATGTCTATCGCTATGGCCGTTTTCAACTTTGTGATTACGGAACTTCGCATTTCGGGGGAGCTTTCTGATTCTTTCTACGCGATACAGAGCGCCGATCAAGGGCTGGAAAAGATGCTGTATCTTGATCGCGTGATTGGAACACGCTCGGAATCTTCCGTTATCAGCGATGCAATTTCAAATGGCGCGTGCTATACAACCACAATCACGAAATCAACCGTCGCTTCGACCACGATCACAACGATCCAGTCGATTGGGAAATATCAGTGCACCGCGGGTTCTCTCCGGCAATCGACTAGAAGCCTTCAGACGACGTATCAGTAATCTTATTTTCCATGGAAAAAAAACAAGCATTGGAGCGCATCAAGAAACTGCGCTCGGAAATTAATCATCACCGCTATCTCTATCATGTGCTTGACCGACAGGAAATCTCCGACGCAGCGTTGGATTCCCTGAAGCACGAACTTACTCTCCTTGAGGACGAGTATCCCGAGCTTATAACGAAAGATTCTCCAACCCAGCGGGTCGGGGGCCGCGTAGTGAAGGGATTCCAGAAGGTGCGGCACGATGTGCCGATGACCTCCCTTCAAGATGTCTTTTCGGATGACGAGCTTTTTCAATGGGAAGGAAGGATCTCGAAGTTCCTCGCTAAAAAAAATCCACAATTCGAGTATTTTGCCGAGATAAAAGTTGATGGCTTTGCCGTCTCTCTTGAATATGATGACGGAGTGTTTGCGCAGGGCTCGACTCGGGGAGGCGGAGTGACGGGCGAGGATGTGACGGAAAACTTGAGAACGATTGAATCGATACCGTTAATCCTTCAAAGTGATTTTTCATCGATAGGGAATCAGCTCGGAATCAGAAAGCTTTTTCAACAATATCCGCTCGTTCAATCTATTCTTTCAAAAAAAATCCCGAAACGTCTCGAAGTGCGGGGAGAGGTATATATGACGAAAGATGCGTTCAATGAAGCGAATCGTCAGCAGAAGAAAAAGAATCTTCCTCTTTACGCAAATCCGCGGAATATCGCAGCTGGCTCGATCCGCCAATTGGACTCAACAGTCGCGGCATCCAGAAAACTCGAGTTCTTCGCGTATGACCTTGTTACTGACATGGGTCAGGCGACGCACGAAGAGGGACATGCCATAGCGCGCCTCCTTGGCTTTCGGACGCTCGATCTCGTGCGCCGATGCAAAGATCTGCAGGATGTCATCGCATTTTGGAAGGAAATCGGAGAAAAACGCGAAGAACTCCCACTCCTCATTGATGGTATCGTCGCGCAAGTGAATGACGGGCGTCTTTTTGAACGCCTCGGAGTCGTCGGGAAGGCTCCGCGCGGAGCAGTCGCATATAAGTTTCCCGCCGAGGAGGCGACGACAATCATTGAAGACATTACCGTGCAGGTCGGGCGGACGGGAGCGCTCACGCCGGTGGCGGTGCTCTCACCCGTTCGGATAGGAGGAGTGATGGTCAGTCGCGCGTCGCTTCATAACTTCGATGAGATACGGCGCTTGGGTGTAAAAATCGGGGATACTGTCGTCGTCGAGCGCTCGGGCGATGTGATTCCGAAAGTGAAAGGAGCGCTTCCGGGGCTCCGTCCGAAAAACGCGCGGGAATTCCATATCCCCAAAAAGTGTCCTGTCTGCGGTTTTCTCGTTGCGCAAAAAGAGGGGGAGGTCGCGTTCCGATGTTCAAATAAAAACTGTCCGGCGGTAAAGCGCGAGCATTTGTATCACTTCGTCGCGAAGCAATCATTCGATATCAAGGGTTTAGGCCCAAAGATTCTCGATGTCCTTATGGACAGCGCGTTGATTCGAGACGGCGCCGACATTTTTCTTCTGAAAAAAGAGGATGTCGAGATTCTCGAGCGCTTTGCAGAAAAATCAGCCGACAATCTCATACGGAGCATTCAGGACTCGAAAAATATAGAAGCATGGCGGTTTTTGAATAGCGTGGGGATTATTCATGTCGGGGAGGAAACTGCGCGGACGCTCGCATCTCTTTTTGCCGATTCTATAAAGAAAAAGGTCGTAAGCCCGCGAGCAATCCATTCTTTTTTTTCTGATTTTTCAATCGAAAAGCTTCGGGAAGTTCCTGATGTCGGGCCGGTTGTCGCACAAAGCATCTTCTTGTGGTTTCATGATGTAGTTCATGAAAAATTTCTTCAGAAGCTTGATGGTGCGGGCATTCGGATTATCCTTCCGTCGAGAAAAAAAGATTCTTTCGCTCCGCTCCGCGGAAAGACATTTGTTCTGACCGGTGAGCTTTCTTCAATGAGCAGAGATGAAGCGAAGGAAAAGATACGAAGCCATGGAGGAGCGGTTTCCGAATCGGTCTCAAAGAAGACGAGTTATGTAGTGGCTGGGGAGAATCCCGGGTCGAAGTATACACATGCCGAGAAGCTTGGAGTCCCGATTCTGCGGGAAGCGGATTTTCTGAAACTTATATAAATGTATATAAATATGCTAGTATTTTCTGTATACTCGGTGCTACCATTCTAATTGTGTTTTCGAATGAAAAAGAATAATATTCGCTTCGTAAAATAATAAGGACTCTTCGGAATAGAGACTGCAAGGTATACATATAACAGTCTCCATTCCGAAATGATTTTCCTCGCTTTGCTTCGTAAAATCATGATTTCAAAGGAAGAAACAAAACACATTGCAGGGCTTTCGCGGATTGATTTCTCTGACGAAGAGCTGGAAATAATCGGACATGACCTCTCTGAGATTGTCGGTTATGTGGAGAAGCTGAAAGAGCTTGAAACCGCGGATATCTCTCCTTTGAATGGAGGGACGGAACTTGTAAATCAACTGAGAGATGATACTGAACGAGATATCGCGCGTGCGCTTCGAAGTGAAGAGGCGGTGAGCTCTCTCGTAAATGCCGCTCCGGCAAAGGAAAGGGGATACATCAAGGTAAAATCGGTTTTTTAAGCATGTCTTCATTGTACGAACTTACCATTGCGGATGTATTCAAGGGTTTGCGAGAGAAGAAATTCTCTTCACGGGAAGTCACGACCGCGTGCCTTTCAAGGATTGAAGAGGCAGACCCGCTTATTCATTCGTATCTTTCCGTTTTTCGAGATTCCGCGCTGGAGCAGGCAGCGCGCGCCGATGAAAAAATTTCCGAAGGAGGAAGTCTTTCGCCGCTTCTTGGCGTTCCTCTGGCGATGAAGGATAATATATTAATTGCGGGTTCGGTAACGACCGCATCTTCGAAAATTCTCGAGCAGTACGTCGCTCCGTACGACGCGACTGTGATTCAAAAGCTGAAAGCCGAGGGCGCGGTCATTCTCGGAAAAACAAACATGGATGAGTTCGCGATGGGCTCTTCAACCGAGAACTCGGCGTTTGGGGCGACGCGGAATCCCCATGATGCCGAGCGCGTTCCCGGGGGATCTTCAGGGGGATCGGCTGCGGCTGTCGCGGCACATGAATGCATCGCGTCCCTCGGGTCGGATACGGGCGGATCAATCCGACAGCCGGCTTCTTTTTGCGGAGTCGTCGGCTTGAAGCCGACATATGGTAGAGTTTCCCGCCACGGGCTTATGGCGATGGCATCGTCTCTGGATCAGATCGGGCCGATAACGAAGACTGTTGCCGACTCAAAAATCCTTTTTGAAGCGATTGCGGGGAGCGACCCGCTGGACTCAACAACATCCAATGAAGCCGGTACTCCTGAAAAGAATCTCAAGGGCCTTCGGATTGGGATTCCAAAAGAATACTTCGGAGAAGGGCTTGATTCTCGGGTTGGGGATTCGGTTCATCGCGCGCTTGAAAAGCTCGTCGTGTCGGGTGCGACGCTCGTCGACATATCGCTTCCTCACTCGGATTACGCGCTTGCGACATACTATATCATTATGGCCGCGGAAGTATCCGCGAATCTCGCTCGGTTTGACGGCATTCGGTACGGGTATTCCACCGAGAGAGATTCCATGCAAAAAGACTCATCGCTTCTTTCAATGTATACCCAGTCGCGCGCGGGTGGATTTGGCAGAGAAGTAAAGCGCAGGATCATGCTCGGAACGTATACGCTTTCATCGGGATATTACGACGCGTATTACGCGAAAGCTCAAAAGGTACGCCGTCTTATCCAGAACGATTTTAAAGACGCGTTTTCGCGCGTGGACGTGATAGCGGGCCCCACATCTCCGATTCTTCCGTTCCGCTTCGGCGAGCGGACCCGCGATCCGCTGTCGATGTATAAAGCGGACATCTATACGGTCGCAATCAATCTTTCCGGCATCCCCGCGCTGTCGGTTCCGTGCGGAACCGCCGAAGAAAAAAACTCCAAAGGGCTTTCCGTGAAGCTTCCCGTCGGCCTTCAATTGATCGGCCCGTGGTTCTCGGAACATACTCTCTTTTGCGTATCTGAAGCGGTTGAAAGAAATCTTCAAAACCATGAATGACTTTTTAAACGCGATTATAAACTCAATACGCTCATTTCCTTACCAGGAAATAGTTTTTTACGGGCAGATTATCGGAGGAGTGCTTTCCGTTCTTTTTATCGCCGGTACGCTGTATGCGGCGCGGAGGATGGAAGCCATGCATAAAGGATCTCTCGGAGCTGCCCGAAAAGCGATTTCAGGTGAATCGCACGACTTTCAAAGAAGAGTATTAAAGAAAGTGGAGAGCGAAAAGGCGTGGCAGAATATCATAGGAAAAATTCACTCGCATAACGCCTCCGATTGGCTTCTTTCGGTCATTCAAGCGGACTCTCTCTTTGACGATATTTTGAAGCATATGGGGCTTCCCGGAGAGACAATGGGCGACCGTCTGAAGCAGCTTGATACGGGCAAGCTTGCCTCTCTTGATGCCGTATGGGAGGCGCATAAGATTCGGAATAAAGTTGCCCATACTCCGGCGACTCTTCTCCGCCGAGATGAGCTTTTACGCGCGGTGGAAGGATTCCGAAAAGGGCTTTCCGAGCTTGGGTATCTTGAAGAATAAAAAATCCGCCTCTTGCGGATTTTTTCTTTAGTGTCAGG
>JBBUDR010000022.1:0-11819 GCA_038057195.1 Patescibacteria group bacterium | reverse complement strand
GTTCTGGGAGTTCGGGTGGAAACGGCGGCAATGGTGGTTCCGGAGGAAGTCTTTATACCGATGGATTAGTTGCCGGCGGAGGCGGAGGAGGGGGTTGGGGTAATAGAGAAAGAGGACCTCGAGCCGGTTACGGCGGAAACGGAGCAAGGGGAAAGGTTATTATTTCATGGTAATTTCTATGAGAAATGACAATAAAATAAAGTATGTTCCTTCATTTTCATCCTTCATTGCTTTTTTACTCGGCGCGGTCCTAATCGGCTTCCATGTTGTCTTTGGGTTTACTGAACCAACTCAATTACCGACAGGAGGAAATGTGATCCCTCCATTGGACGCGAGTATGAACGGGCAAACAAAATCCGGAGGGCTTATCCTGAACACAGGGGGAATTGGAGGAAGTGAAGCGGCGTCCATTGGACTCATTATCAGTAGTGGAAGTTTTATTGTTGGAAATAACAAGCAGGGTATATTCAGCTTACAGGGAGCGACAAGTTCGCCCCTTGGAATAGTAAATCAGGCAGGAAGTGGCATAATCGCTGATTTTCAAAAAGGAAATGGGAAAAGCGTTTTCATGGTTACAAAAACCGGCGTACTTTTTTCTTCCGTAACGACGGCCGAACGCAACTCCATTATTTCTCCGGTGATGGGTCTTCTTATATATAACACCACAACACATCAGACAGAGGTATATGATGGAAATTGCTGGAAGCATATAGCGGGAGGAACATCGGGTCAGTGCTTATAATTTTTACTAACGAATATAACAAAGAAGCGTTGCTTGTTCTTTCCGACGAGGCTCTCTATTGGAGAGTATTTTTTATTTCACCGTCAACCGTATAGATATTCAGCGGTTCTTTTCGTCCCTTTACGGATACGGAGCCTAAGGGCTTGAATGAGTATGCGCCACGAAGTTTGTTTTTCGTGCTCTCACCGATAATGATATTCGTCTTAAACTCTTTATTGAGCCCCTCAAGACGCGAGGCGACATTGACCGTATCTCCGATGATCGTATAATCGAACCGCATCTCCGAGCCGATATTCCCGACAATGGCAGGGCCGGTGTAGAGCCCGATGCCGATGTTGATTTCAGGGTCGCCGTTCTTCTGGAGCTTTTCATTCAATATTTTCAGTTTTTGCATCATCGCAATCGATGCCCGCAATGCATTATCCGCTTGATCCGGATCTTCAATAGGCGCTCCCCAGAACGCCATAATGGCGTCTCCAATATACTTATCGAGGACCCCTTTGTGGTTGAGGACTTCTTCAGACATGGATGTGAAATACTCATTGAGAATTCTGACCAACTCCTTAGGGGTCGTCTTCTCGGAGATTGTCGTGAACCCGCGGATGTCGGAGAAGAATACCGTAATCTCCTTTTCTTCGCCGCCGAGCTTCACCATCTCGGGGTGCTTGAGAATTTCTTCAAGAACGTCTTTTGAAACGTATTTTGAGAATGTTTTTCTCATTTGCGCCCGTTCACGCTCGCCAAAGAAGTATCGATACGCGACTATAGCTGATGTCGAAAGGATCCATGCTCCGTTGATGTGAATGATATTTGCGACAACTCCGCTCTCAAACGCAAAAACAACGGCGAGCGTCTGGACTCCGCCGAAGAATATATTTATGAGAATCGGCTGAATAGTTCTATGCCGCAAAACAATGAAGATAAGAGCGGGGAGAAGTGCCGCGATGAGAATCCAAAGATTTGAGTACGCTTGATGAAGGGGCGTCAGGCGGTATCCGGAGATGAGCATGTTCGCGATGTTCGCCTGAATCTCGACTCCGGGCATCTCCGTTCCTCTTCCTAATGGCGTCGGCTTTTCGTCATGGAGATCAGCCGCGGTTGCTCCAAGGAAGACAATCTTTCCCTTTACCAATTCAGAAGCAGACCCATCAAGAATTTTCCAAAACGGAATCCGAAGAATTGAACCGGTCGGACCCGCGAAAACAATCCTGTTCATACCCAAGAGGTCTTCTTCATTGGGTATCGGATATCCGGATTTTCGCGCAGCTTCATAGGAGAATGCGTTGATTGTTGTTGATGCCGTGCGATCAAAAATCTTCGGCGGAAATTTGCGGACGATTCCGTCACGGTCAAGGATGAGGTTTACATGCGCGAGGGTAACAGAACGCTGGCTCGCAAACTCCGGTAGCGGGCGTACAAAATTATTTGCCGATGGTTTTTCGCCTTGAAGCGAGAGGGGATCCGCTTCTATTGGCATGATAATCGGATATGATGCCGATTGAAGGGCGCGGGCAAGCTCATTGTCGTCGCCAATTCCAATTCGCGAATGCTCCGGAAATATAACATCGATGCCAAGCGTCTGCGGAGGATTCTTACTCATCTCGATAATCGCTTTCGCGAAAACGCTCCGCGGCCAGGGCCACTGCCCGATTGTATTGATTGATTCGTTATCAATGTCGGCTATGACGATATGCCGGCTGACGGCTTTCTCTGTGAAAAAAAGATCTTCAAAAAAGCTTTCGAGGCCGGAAAAAAGCCCGAGAGAAAAAGAGGCTATTGCAAGAGCTCCTGACATGGCCCCTATGAATGCTATCGCGAGGATATGTGATTTCATGAAGCGAAGCGAATGCGATCACTTCGCAATCCACACTGGATATATGGATACCGTACAGCGTGGATTGCGAAGATTCCTTATTTTACTTTATACCCTGCAGTCTCTATTCCGAAGATTCTTTATTATTACGAAGCGAAGTTTCCATATCACTGCGAAGAGTCCTTATGATTTAAGCGCGGCACCGAAATGGAGACTGATTATTATCCTTGAATATCGGGCGGAAGAGCCTCTACTTTTGCGTTGACGTTAAAGATAGGGGATTTATTGATAAGAGTCGTTCCTGTTATGGGATTTTTCCACGTAGCGACGACTGCTCCCGGGGCTATGCCGAATTCAGACACCTCATCGGCAAGCCGCGGCATGAATGCGCCCGGCTTCTCAAACCGCCCAATCGGTCCTAAGACTTTCCATTCCACTTCAGCCGTCACGTCTCGCCGTTCCCCGGAAGCAGAGATAAATATCGCGTGGAAGCTAATCAGAGTTCCTTCGATGACATTCTTGAAATCATTATTCGCGATAATTTCGAGCGTTGCTTCCGGTCTTAATGAGGTCGGGATGGGGGAGACGTTCACCGGTTCTGAAATTTCAATTTTTTCCGGGGTTGGAGTTGTATCTATGTTTATCTTTTGTTGTTCGAGCGCTTCTTTATCATGTTCCTCGTTTTCCCGCTGTATTTTTTGCTCTTCAATCTTGTTTTTAAACTCATCGATTATTTCTTTCCGCATCTCGTTTCGAAGGTCCTTGTCTTTCAACCCGCTCTGTTCAAGTTTTTGAAGTGTTTCTTCAAACCTTACATCCGCTTCTTCGGATCGCTGGATCCAATTCTCTTTTTTCAACTCTTCCGTGATCGGCTGGGTCTCGAATTTTACCCTTCCTTTCTTAATATCTTCAATTTTCTTGTCTTCAACCCAGACAAATTTGTCGGGTTCCACGATGGCGACCGCATCTTTGATAAGCTCTCTTGTCTTTGGGTCGATGATATTGACCGCGACCGCATGCTGGGAGCCGATGAAGCTTGACCGCCCATTCTTAAATTCGGAGCCGAATGCCGTTCCGCGCACGGTTGCGACCGCATTCGTCGTTTTTACCTGCCACTCGGAATCAGGCGTGACAAGCGCCACAACTTTTGACCATATTCTTCCGACAATAAGGTTCATCTTGACCGAAAGCTTCTCGGAGCCGGCATCGTAGGTTGCCTCGTCAATCGCAAGGCGTGTTCCCGAATCGAGCCGAGCAATAGACCCGTCTTGGAAGTGAATCGAAGCGAGTCCCTTACTTGAGACTTCAATAGTCGTCCCAGGAAGCACCTCATCGCCGGTCTTCAGCTCTCTTGAGGGGGTTTTGTCGCGCTTCAGCTCGAATGCCGAAGGCGCACTGACTTCAATCCATGGGTTATGGAGGATTTCTACCGCATTCCGGGCGTTCTCTGTTATTTTTTCCGATTGTATTGAATTTTTTAGATACAATCCTCCTCCGATGAGTATTGAGATTCCGATGATAGCGCCGATGATTCCTCTAAGCATAATAATTTTATTACGCCTAGCGAGGAGTCCCGCTTACAGCTGGATCGACGCGACGGCGGAACAAAGGGTTTAATGCCCCACACAGCTCTGCTGAGGTATAATACCCTTTATTGTTAGGTTAATGAAAAATTTAGTATTTACTCTTCATTCGGTAATAGGTTATCCCTCCGGTCTTCAGCCATTTCTTGCATATCGTCGATGATTCGTTGCTTGTCGGCTTCAGTTAATATGTCATTCCTTTCTTTTTCCCGCAAGCGCTTAAAAATTGCGCTTACCTGCTTTATTGCCTTATGGAAAAGGGGAGTTGAGATTTCTTTTTCCGGTCCGCTGACAACTATCGCCGAATTACCCTTTGGAGCGAATGTGACCTCGGCGCTTCCAATTTGAACCTTTATTCTTTCTAGGGAAATATCCGGATAAATGTATATTTCTCTTCTTTTTTCTTGTTTTGGCGCTTCTTCCATTCCTAAAATATATAACAAAGAGAGAATTTTATCCACTATAATCCTTTGACCGTATCCTATTTTTAGGGTATTGTAGGAAAGTCGCGTGATACGCGACGTCTATGCGTACATTATTAGCCATTGTCTTCTCGATTTTCCTCGCATTTACCGCATACGCTGAAGGGACGACAACCCAATCCAACATTCAATCCTCAACAAACGCGCCATATAGCTCCGATCAGCAGATGAAAACTCTGCCGACCGATGCAGTACAAGCGCCCCAGGAACCAACCTCCGGCATTTTGGGCGGATTTTTTAGTTTGAAGGCATTTTTTGAAAGAAAAATTGAGGAATTTAAAAACAACTTCGTTGAGAAAAAAGACGACGTAAAAGTCCGTTTTGTGAAGATTAAGGACGAGCGAAAGAAGGTTGCGACTGAAAAGATCGAAAAACAGCTCAACATCTTGAATGCCAAAGAGTTAAAGCAATACTCCTCTGTTCTTGCCCAGCTTGATTCGGCTCTTGCGGAAATCTCAAAAGACGCCGATGCGACCGAGGCCGTTGGGCTTGATGTTTCTCATATCCGCGACGCGATCGAGCATGTAAAGTCAGAGATTGAAAAGAGCCGTTCCGCAATTTCCGCGCAATCAAAAAAGACATATATCATTATTGTTGAAAACGAAGATACCTTAAAGCAGGATGTCGGGAATGCCCGGCAGTTTCTCCGGAATGATTTAAAGAGCGTTGAAGAGACCGTGAAAGCCGCTCAGACATCAGTTCAAGATACCGCATATCTTTTAGACAGGCTTCCGGAAACAAGCGGGCTTGGCGAAGACACGGCAACGACGACGGTAGAAACGAACGGAACTTCGACGCCAGAAAACATCAGCACGACCACTTCTCAAAACGAAGGAACGACATCAGCTCCAACTTCTCAATGATACCGAGTATGGACATAAAGACCGTCTCAATCATCACCATTCTTCTCCTGATTCTTCTCTCTCTTTGGTTGTGGCGATCGATTGAGCGGGAACAAGCCCTTCCGTCTCGTTCAGATCGGGCGGCTCTCATCAAAGCCATTGAAGCGATAAAGATAGGAGATGCTGATGAGGATTTAAAGACTATTGATGAAGATATTCGGAATCTCTGACGCTTTTCAATATATGAGTCGGTTGCAGATATTTTTTCCGCTTTCAATTTTTTTTATTCCCTCTCTCGCATCGGCGCATGTAAAATGGTTTGTTGATTACCAGTATTCCATCCCAACTCGTCCATACCTCTTTTCTGATCTTCCCGTTATATTCTGGGTTGTCGTGTCCCTGCTTATCCTCTGTGCCGGATTCTGGATCGAGAAAAAACTCCCTGTTCCCGCAAAAATTCTTGGTTTTTTTCATCGCTCGGAAGACGCTATCATCTCATTCTTTACCGCCTTTATTGGATTTGGGTTTATTATTTTTTCCATTCAAGGATATGTGTTCGCCCCGGTTTTGATTCCTCAAGGTTCAGCTGGATTTTTTCTTTTAAGTACTCAAGCAATAATCGGAGTCGGGATGCTTCTTGGCATTGGTGTGAGATTTTTTGCCGGGATGCTTCTTATCCTCTATGGAGCGTCAGTGCTTTCTTTTGGAATCGGCGAGATGATTGATGCCTTGGAAGTCATTGGCATCGCCTGTATGCTTTTTATTCTTGGACGCCCGCGATGGTCTTTATTTGATATTCCGGTTTCTTTTGAGCTTCTTTCTCGCTGGAAGCCGTATGCGATTCCGCTTCTTCGTGTTTTTACGGGCTTGAATCTCATTGCTCTGGGGTTCAATGAGAAGATACTCCATCCTTCATGGAGCTTGGCATTTCTCCAGACTCACCCGTGGAATTTCATGCAGATAATGGGATTCCACTCATATAGCGACTACTGGTTCGTCTTTTCGACGGGTGCCGTGGAAGCGCTTTTCGGGCTTGTGTTTGTTCTTGGAATCGTGACGCGCGTGAACACCATCGTGCTCGGGTGTTTTTTCGTAACGACGCTCATACTCTTGGGGCCGCTTGAACTCTTCGGGCATATTCTTCACTTCGGCATCGTCGCGGTTCTTCTCATTTGGGGCTCGGGAGAAAAGTTGAAAATTTCATAAGAAATCTTCATAATAGAGTTGCAAGATATAAAATAATAAGGAAACTTCGCAATCATATGAATGAACAGGAAGTTCAAAAACAGCTTGAAGAGCAGAACGAGCTTCTTCAAAAAATCTATGCCTCAACCGAAAAGACGAGGAAATACTTTCTTTGGACGCTTATTCTTTCCATCATTTTTTTTATTTTTCCGCTTTTCGGAATTTTTCTCATTGCCCCAAGCTTCTTACATACCGTTACCGGAGGGGGGATCTGACTTGTTTTCACGTATAATTTCCTTATACTTTCTCTTATGAGAGAGGCAGAGGTGAAGCGCTTTCAAAAAACGATACTTGATTGGCATAAAAAATATGGCCGGCATTCATTGCCGTGGCGGAAGACATACGACCCATACAAGATTCTCGTTTCAGAGCTGATGCTTCAGCAAACGCAGGTGCTTCGCGTCATTCCGAAATACAAGAGTTTTCTAAGAAAGTTTCCGACCGCGCGAGCACTGGCAAAGGCTTCTGTGCTGTCCATACTAAAAGAGTGGCAGGGGCTTGGGTATAATCGACGGGCGCTTTTTTTAAAGCGGACAGCCGATGCTGTCGTAAAAAAATATAAAGGAGTATTCCCTAAAAACGTTTCAGAGCTGGAATCCTTGCCCGGAATCGGAGTATATACCGCCCGGGCGATTTCCGTATTTGCCTGGAATAAGCCGGAAGTTTTTATTGAAACGAACATCCGAAGGATATTCATTCACTTCTTTTTTTCAAATGTGCGAAAGAAGATATCGGATTCCGATATCATGCCGTATGTTGAAGCATCGCTTCTTAAAAAAAATCCTCGACTCTGGTATTCTGCTCTTATGGATTACGGATCGGAGGCCCTAAAGCATATAAAAAATCCGAATAAAAAAAGCAGGCATCATATGAAACAGAGCAAATTTGAAGGATCAAGCCGCTACGCGCGTTCAAAACTTCTCCAATACCTTCTTTATAAGGAGCGGGCTACTTTTAACGATATTAAAAATTTCTTTTCGGACGAGAAAAAGCTTGAAGCATACCACTCGAAAGAGGCGATTCAAAAGCTCTTGGACGAGATGGCAGAGGAGGGATTTTTATACTGTCGGGACGGGAAGTGGATGGTAAGCCCCCTTTAATTTATAATATAAAGCATATTATCGGCATGGACGAGCAAGAATACAATAAAAAATACATACAGGCGAAAGTGCAGTCTGCCGCCAGGCACACGCTCACAGGGGAGAAAGATGACGCCCACGCGCTCCGCTTGCCTCCGGGACAGGTTCTGACGCAGGGATTCCCGATCCTGGATCTCGGAATCCGCCCAAAAAGAGAAGAATATGCCGCATGGACAATAGAGTTTCGAGGGAAGGTGAAGAACAAAAAGACATTCACACTTGAAGAGATAAAAAAGAAATTTCCAAAAGTTGAACGAACCCTGGATTTTCACTGCGTCACGCGCTGGTCGCGCTACGATATCAAGTGGGGAGGAGCGCTTCTTACGGATATTATGAAAGAAGTGATGCCGGAGGATTCTGTAAAATATGCTATTTTTTATTCATACGACAAGTACGCAACGAATATTCCATTCAAAGAGTTGCTTACCGATAATGTCTTGATCGCGTATGAACTTGATGGCGGCGACATACCTCCGGAACACGGGGGTCCTGTTCGGATGATTATCCCAACTCTCTATGGATGGAAGTCGGCGAAGTTCGTCACGGTGATTGAATTCAGAGATGAAGATGAACCTGGATTCTGGGAGGTGAGGGGATATCACAATCACGGCGACCCATGGCTTGAAGAGCGATACAGTTGAGTAAAAAATACCCCGTGAGTGCGGGGTATTTTTTGTTAGGCTGCCTGTTTTTCTTCCGATTCTTTTTCTTTAAGATCTTCTGCAATCTGCTGAAGACTTTCTAGACGATGTTCAATTTCTTCTACCGACATTTTACTAAATCTGTCAACCAAATTTTGACCTTGATGGATATCTATCGCGCCAAGCTCAATGGCATCTTCTGCCTTCTCTAAGGCCTCCATGCTTTTAGGTGCTATGGCTTTTAATTTTTCTTCTCGCTTATCTTCCGGCATAGCTTTTATCATTTCTAAAATATCTTCTGCCTGCTTAATATCCATTTCTTTCAATTGAGTTACCTTACCGCGCAAAGCTTCCATTTGCCGTTCGGCTTTGTTTCTTTCAACAAGCGTTGAGCTTTCTGCCGGATCTCTTTGTGCCCCTTCTTCTATTTTTTCAAATGAGTTTTTCATAATTTTTATTAGCTGATTAATGTGTTTTACATAATAATATATAAAATATATTTTGTCAAGTACTATGTATTATTCATTATGTATGCCTAGTATATCACACTCATTATTTCAAGAAAAATTGAGATATTCACAAAAATTTGCTAGTATTTATCTATGATAATAGGGCATCAAACAGTGCTCCGGTTTCTCAATAAAGCGTATTCCAAGGATTCCGTGCCTCACGGACTTTTTTTCTTTGGACCGCGTTCCGTTGGAAAGCATGCCGTTGCCACAGCATTCGCCGAATCATTCCTCTGTGATGAGAAAAAGTTCCTTGGGTGCGCTGTTTCCGACGGGGAGTTCTGCGAAAGCTGCAACCCGGAGAATCCATACAGAAAGGAGCACATCATCCTTATTGATGATATCAAGGACCCGGAGCAGAAAAGTATCGGCATTGACGATATTTTTACGCTCCAACAAAAAATCTCAACCTCTTCATTTTCCGGCAAACCTCGCTTCGTTATCATCAATGATTCCGAGCGGATGACTTCCGAAGCGTCAAATACACTCTTAAAAACGCTGGAGGAGCCGCCTGTAAACGTCTACTTCATTCTTATCGCTGAAGCAAAGGACTCGCTTCTGCCGACCATCGTTTCCCGCACGGTGCCGATTCGATTTTCGCTAACGCCCATACAAGAGCTTCTCGAGTATCTGGAGTCGCACAGCACGCTGTCCGCCGAAGAAAGAAGCTCATGCGCCCGATTCGCCCACGGAAGGCCCGGGCGGATGCTTAGCGGATTATTAAATAAAGAAGAGATGAAGGAAGCGCGGAAGAAATACAGCACGGCGATGAATCTGCTCGCGAGCCCTCTCTATTCTGCGTTTCAAAAAGTCGATGATGCGGTGAAGAGCGAAGAGAATCTGAATGAGTATCCGGAATATCTTTTTTTTGTGCTCCGCTCGCTCCTTCTCCTTGGAAGTCGCGCTGACGACCCCAATGCTTTGAAAATACCGGAAGCGATGCAAAAGCCGCTTTTGGAAAAATTTAAAAACGGAAAACTAACGGATATCCTGAAAAAGCTTTTTTTTACGGACTATCTCATGAAGCAGACAAATGTGAATAAGCGGATCGCCTTTGAAGCGTTCCTACTTGAGTTATCATAGTTTGCACGATAGAATTTGATAGTATGGAACTGAAAGAAAAACTAGAAAAAATCATCGTGCATTTAAAGCTTATGCTCTCGGAGCTCCGGACTGGACGGGCGTCTCCGGCGCTTGTTGAGAATATCCCCGTTCCGTCTTACGGCTCCGAAAGCCCCTTAAAGGCCGTCGCGGCGATTTCAGTTCCCGAAGCGCGTCAGATCCTCATAAAGCCGTGGGACAAGAATATGCTCCAGCCGATTCAGAAAGCCATCCAGGCGTCTAATATAGGCCTCAATCCCGTTACCGATCAGGATACGATTCGTCTCTCAATTCCGCCTCTTACGGAAGAGCGGAGAAAGGATCTTGTAAAAATTTCGAAGCAAAGAGGGGAGGAGGCAAGAATCGCCGTTCGAAAAGCGCGGGAAGAAGACATGAAGAGCATTGAAGCGGATGAAAAGAGCGGCGCTATTTCCGAAAGCGACAAGTTCAGGATGAAAAGCGAGGTGCAGAAGGTGATTGACGAGTATAACGCGAAAATCGATACGATCAGCCATGATAAGGAGAAAGAGGTAATGACTATCTGAATCAATATGAAAAAGAAGCGGCTGGATGACATACTGACTGAACGAAAGTTCGCAGGATCAAAAGACGATGCGATGAAGATGATTGTCAGCGGTGAGGTGATGGTACATGGTCAGAAAGCAATCTCTCCGTCGCAAATGTATCTTCCTGAAGTCGATATCATCGTGCGTCCGCGCCCGCAATTTGTCGGCCGTGGAGGAGAAAAGTTCATCCACGCGCTTCGGGAGTTCTCAATAGATGTGAAAGGGAAAGTTTGCTTGGACATAGGATCGGCAACGGGCGGGTTCGTGGATGTTCTTCTCCAGAATGGGACTTCTAGGGTGTATGCGCTTGATACGGCAAAAGGGAAGCTTGATATCAGATTGCGCGAAGACCCGCGGGTCGTCGTGATGGAAGGAGTGAATATTCTGAAGCTTGAAAAGCTTCCGGAAAAAGTTGATTGTATCTCGATTGATGTTTCTCTCACCTCGCTCCGAGATGTCTTTCCTCGACTGAAAAAATTTCTGAAGCCGGACGGGCGAATCACATGCCTCTTCAAGCCGCAGTACGAGGTGTTTGATAAAAGTGCCCTCCGGCACGGGATTTTGACGAATGATGCCATACGCGAGGAGACGCTTCTTGATTTTCTCTCCTGGCTCAAGAAAACAAAATGGATGCTCCTCGGAAAAACAACTTCGCCGATTAAAGGCTCGGAGGGAAATACGGAATATCTTCTCTATATCGGCCAATAACTATGACATTTCTTCTTTTTTTTATCGCGTTACTGGTTCTTATCCTCGTCCATGAGTGGGGGCATTTTTATGCGGCGCGAAAACTCGGAGTGCGGGTTGATGAGTTTGGGTTCGGGTTTCCTCCAAGGATTGCAAGCGTACAGAAAGGGGAGACGAATTATGTGTTCAATCTTTTTCCAATCGGCGGCTATGTGAAGATTTATGGCGAAAGCGGGGAGGGAAGCGGCGAGCATCAGAGCTTTTCTTCCCGTCCGATATGGCAGAGATTTATCATCGTGTTCGCGGGCGTCTTTATGAACTTCGTCCTTGCGTGGGTGCTTTTGACCGGCTCGCACTTTATCGGCATCTCCCAGGCGGTTGAAGATGAGCGCGATATCCAGGGGGCAGCAATCACCATCATCGGCGTTGAAGCGAAATCTCCTGCGGAAGAAGGCGGAATAAAATTCGG
>JBBUDR010000021.1:0-1106 GCA_038057195.1 Patescibacteria group bacterium | reverse complement strand
ATATAACGCATTATGCAGGCAATCGGACTGGCGCTTAGTTTTTTAAAGGATATCTGGTGGATACTCGCACCATTTATCCTTTTTTTAATTTTTAGAAGCACCTGGCTTGCGTATGTCCAGAGCGCGTATCTCTCCGCAATCTCATGGATCCTCCTGGAGATCAGGATACCAAAGGAAGTGGGAAAGCCTCCGCAGGCGATGGAGCAGATATTCGCCGGATTCCATGGCATTAAAAGCCGTATCGACATCATTGATAAGTACTGGATAGGGAAGGTCCAACTGTGGTTTTCATGCGAAATGGTGGGGCGAGGCGGAACCATTTCTTTTTTCATATGGACCCCCGCGCAGTTCCGAAACCTCGTTGAGGCGCAAGTATACGCTCAATATCCGGAATCGGAAATCCGGGAAGTCCCTGATTATACCTCTGCGATGCCCTTGGATATTCCAAACTCGGATACTGACCTATTCGGAACCGAGCTTGCTCTCGCAAAAGACGACGGATATCCGATCCGCTCATACAAGGAGTTCGCGATTGAAGACATTGAGGAGGAAACGCAGAAAGTAGACCCCTTGTCCGCCCTCGCCGAGGTCTTGAGCGGTCTCAAAGAAGGCGAGGAGATTTGGATTCAGTATCTTGTGAGGCCCGCTGGAGACGAGTGGAAAGACGCGGGACAGAGAATTATCGACAAACTTATCGGACGAAAAGCAAAAAAGAAAAAAACGCTTCTTGAGGAGATTATGAGCGAGCTCGGGGAGTATCTCGGGCACTTCAAGCAGGCGATATTCGGTTCGTCGGCTTTGGAAGAAAGATACGAAAAAAGCGATGATAATGGCGATAAGACAAACTGGACGAACCTTACCCAGGGAGAAAAAGATATCGTGAACGCGATCGAGAATAACATCGCAAAGCTCGGTTTTGATACGGCAATCCGCATACTCTATATCGCAAAGCGGGATATGTTTCAGCAGTCTACTATTGCCGCATTGAACGGCGTTTACAAACAGTTCAACACGCAGAATATGAACGGATTCAAGAGAGTGAATCTTACGGGCGGAGCGTATATCTTTAAAAAAACACGGGAATTGCAGATGAAGCGAAATATCCA
>JBBUDR010000020.1:0-2061 GCA_038057195.1 Patescibacteria group bacterium | reverse complement strand
GATTCTGATGGTGATGGGACGGGGTTCATTGCAGAAGTGGAAGGAGATTCTATTGCCGGTGAAGACGGAGGAACTGAAGAGGAGGTCTCGTTTAATTGAGAATTGGTGAGAACAAGTTTTTTCGGAGACGGAGTGAAGAGATTCGCGACAAACGAGTTGATGGACGATACAATCTTTTGCCCGAACGGAGTGAGGATGCCTCCTCCATCATACGATGACTGCTCCTCTCGCCGTGCTCGAGGGTTGCCGTGATTGGATGAGAAGAGAGACTGTCCGAATGGAGTGAGGATGGAGCTTTGGTATTCTGAAGAATTAATTTTTACTGATGATGAAGTTTTTGATAATTGAATATTTCCTTCAGTACCATTGATTCGAGAAACAAGAAATGGAATTCCGAATATCAGCGTGATGATGACAAGAGAAACCGCAATATAATTTTTATATCCAAACAGAGAACCAAGATTGCCGGCAAAAGAAAAAAAATTCTTCCATTGAAATTGTTTGACACTATCAATGACACGGAATGACTGATCAGATTTTAAAGAGAATACGATCTCTGGTTTTTGAGCGTTCTGAAGCCCCAAGAACTCCTCATCAAAGGATGTAAGAAATATCTGCGATTTTTGAAAAGAAGAAACCGGAAATGACACCTCACCGCGTAGCGGGACAGAAACAGCTGATGACGGGAGTGGCTCATTTTTTTTAAAAGAAGCGCCCTCGGTCGCAGAATGAGGGCGTGGAACTTTTTTTATGATGACCGTCTTTTCTCCCTTTTTTCTTGAGTTCGGAACTCCAACCTGCTTCTGAAGCTCTCTCCAATCCTTTGCTGACTGCTGATATTCCCTGATCCACTCGTTCGTAGTCGTCCACGCATTATTAATTTTTACTCCTTTCAATTTTTTACGAGAAATGAGAACCCGCAAATAGTCCGGGTTCAAATTATATTTTTTTCCGATGTCGTTAAGAGATTGATGCTCCATATAGTACGTGCGTATCAACTAGATTATATCACTATTTTTCAACTGATACGTATCTTTCGGTGTGGATAAGTCATTGATTTTTTTGACTTACATTTGATGATTTTTTAAAGATCCGTATCAATACGAAAAAAATATTTGTAACGAACTGATACGGTACTATATATTCATTTAATATAGCTCCGTATGGGTAATATCCGATATATACAGTAAATATATTGATTGATACGCTCTTATCAGAGAAAAAAATTGAAAATATCAGATTTAAGATGTATAATTTTTTAGTTGGAAAAGAAGCAATCCCAGAATGAAATACTGGTCGCGGCGGTAACCCCCCAATTCCTGGAACGGGGTATTTTGTGGTTTCAGGAAAACGGCCAAAATATCAAAAAAGCCCTACAAGAGCAAAAAGAGCCATGGAAGAGCTCTGTCATTCTTTTAGAGAATGGGCAAGCCCTACGTCCATCATCCCTTCTCCGACATCTCTCCGAGCTTGGATATGAAAAAACACAAACTATCATTTCAAAAGGAGAGTTTTCCCAGCGGGGAAATATCATTGAAGTTTCCCCAATTAATTTCGATGAGAAGATAACGATTGAGTTTTATGGAAACACAATCGATGAAATCATCCGTTCGCCAATTTCAAACAATACGCTGAAGAAAATCAGGCGCGAGCGAGAGTTTATTCCGGGAGATTATGTCGTTCACCTTGATCATGGGGTTGGAATATTTAAAAACATAACGACACTTGAAGGACGCGCGGAAAAATTCTTTGAGATTGAATATGCCCCGCCGAGAAATGGAGCTCCGCATGATACACTCTATATCCCGTTTTCACAGAAGAAAAAAATTGACCTTTATATCGGATTTGAAACTCCTACAATCCATCGGCTCGGCGGAAGCGTCTGGATCAACACGCGTTCAAAGGCACGTGAAGACATTGAAGCGTTCGCGAAAGAACTTTTGGAAATCTATGGAAAGCGCGCCGTCGTGAAACGAAGACCTCTGCATTCCGACGCTGAACTTGAGGAAAAATTCTCACACTCATTCCCCTATCAGGAAACGCCTGACCAAAAAAAAGCGA
>JBBUDR010000019.1:7989-15752 GCA_038057195.1 Patescibacteria group bacterium | reverse complement strand
TTCTGTTTTCAGCATGGATTCGTCTACAATGATCTTTATCTGCTTGAATTCAACCCCGCCGGTTTTCGGGTCAAAATGCGCGCGAATGATCTGGCCTTTCTTGCCATAATCTTTTTTATAGGCGGCAGAAATAGCCATCTCGATTGTTTCGAGAACTTTTTTTGGGTCTAAGCCCTTCTCTTCGGCAATTTGCTGCAATGCGGTCTGAAATGATTTTATATCCACGTGAACATAGCGTATAGCTGTTCGCTTGTAGCTGTTAGGTTCGGCCTTCCTAAAAGCTATATGCTGAACGCTGTCGGCTGTTTAATAAAAAAAGCCCGTTTTCACGGACCTATACGGTGTTACCCTTCAGTATAGCAAACGAGCGATTTATGTCAATTGAATGCCGGGTTCCTATGGGGTTCATTCGGCAATAGGCCTCTGTAAATCCGGCTATCCCTGTGATATGGTCAGTGCATGGAATATTCACATGGAAGGAAGTTTGGACAGAATTTCCTTGATTCTCTGGAAATCGTTTTAAAAATTCTGAGTATCGCGGGTATAGGGAAAACCGATATTGTTCTTGAGGTTGGTCCGGGACGGGGAGCGCTGACCTTTGAAATCGCAAAGCGCGCGAAGAAAGTTTTTGCCGTCGAGAAAGATCGGAATCTTGCGCGCCAACTGCACGGAGATATGGAAAAGAGCCGCATTAAAAACTGCGAGATCATAGAGGGTGATATCCGCGACATCCATCCGTCAATAGATTTTTTAGGAGCCGAGCGATACATTCTTCTCGGGAATATCCCGTATTACATCACCGCGCGGCTCTTTCGAAAATTTTTAGAAGAAGAGCCGATGCAGCCGGAGAAGATTATTTTTATGGTCCAGCGTGAGATAGCGGAACGGATTGTTTCATGCGAGCCTGACCACACACTTCTTTCCGTTTCAATCCGGGCATACGGAGTTCCGGCAATTGAATTGTTTGTTCCGCGGACCACGTTCTCCCCTCCTCCCCGCGTCGACTCTTCCGTAATTTCAGTTTCTCTCATTTCAAGGAAGAGATTTGCCACGCATGGCGTTTCGGAAAAAGATTTTTTCCGCGTTCTTCGCGCGGGGTTCTCTCATCCGCGAAAAGTAATCATCAGTAATATTGCAGAAGCGCTTTCTCTCGAAAAAAAGTCTATCAGCAATCTGTTTCAAGAAATAGGGATACAAGAAAAAGCTCGGCCGAGCGAGCTTTCAATCGAGCAGTGGTTCTTCGTCGCGAAGAAACTGTCGGAAATGTAATATTTTTTTCGCTACTCGCTCGTTACGCGGAGAATCTCCTCTAGCGTCGTCCTGCCCTCGGCCGCTTTTATGATGCCGTCTTCAAGCATCGTGATCATGCCCTCCTCGCGAGCGCGCTTCTCGATATCGCCGGATGTGGAATTTTTCATGATCAGCTCTTTGATGGGCGTCGTTACTTCCAATAGTTCATAGATTCCCAGCCGTCCCTTGTATCCGTCAGGGCATTCTTCGCTCTTTCCCGGGTGGGACCATTGAATTTTCTCAAATGTTGTTTTTGCGTCCACAATTCTATCTCGTTTGAGCTCGCGGATTATTTTTTCCGGATTAATCTTGCCCACGAGGCTTCCAAACGCCTCCCCAGTCATCATCGTCGTGTCTTTTGTTGCGCCGCGGCGGCGGACGAGCCGCGGTGCGACGATGACATTCACTGTTGAGGCGATAAGAAACGGCTCTACTCCCATCTCAAGAAGGCGAGGAAGAGCCCCTGCGGCCGAGTTCGTGTGTAATGTCGAAAGAACGAGGTGGCCGGTAAGTGCCGCGTTGATTGCAAGCGAGGCAGTCTCTTCATCGCGGATTTCGCCGACCATGATGATGTTCGGGTCTTGCCGGAGGAGCGAGCGGAGCCCGGACGCGAACGAGAGGCCGATTTCCGGCTTTACCTGCGTCTGGTTCACGCGCGGCATGCGGTATTCGATAGGATCTTCGACTGTCGAGATATTAACCTCGGGAGTATTCAATATCTCAAGGATCGAGTAGAGTGTTGTCGTTTTTCCCGATCCGGTCGGTCCCGTAACAAGAATGATGCCGACCGGCTTTTTTATGTATGCGTGGACTTTATCTAGCGCGTCTCCGCGGAGTCCAATTTCGGAAAGAGAAAGACCTTTTGAGTCCTCGGAGAGGAGACGCATGACGATTTTCTCGCCGTCAAATATCGGCAGGATTGAAACGCGGAGCGAGAGCTTGTGATCTGCAGTCTCCACTTTGAAGCGGCCATCCTGCGGGAGCCGGTGCTCGTCGATTTTCAGATTCGCCATGACTTTGATGCGCGCGACGATTCCCGGCGCAACTTTTTTCGGAAGAATCATTGCATCATGGAGGATGCCGTCAACACGATATCGAATAATAACTTCCTTTTCTGCGGGCTCGATATGGATATCGGACGCGCGCTCGATAATCGCATGCTGGATCAGCGTATCGACAATCCGGATAATCGGGAGGTCTTCCGCCATCTTTTTAAGATCTTCAGCATCTGCTTCTCCGGTTTCCGATGGAACGGATGTCATCTCCGAACCGCTGCTTTTTTTCATGATGTCCTCAAAATCCCCTTCAAGCGATTTTTGATACTGCTTTATAGCTTCCTGGATTGAAGTTTTCGAGGTGAGGCGCGGAAGGATCCGGAGGTCGGTTGTTTTTTTGATGAATTCGATGATTTGAATGTCGTCCGGGTCAATCATCGCGACTTGAAGATCGCGGCCCTCTTTTTTAAAGGCGATGATATTGTACTTCCGCGCTATAGGTTCCGGGATGAGGCGGAGAATGGACGGATCGATCCGCTCTTTTATCAGGTCGACGTAGGGAATTCCGAGAATATACGCCTCAAGCTTCCGCAAGTCCTCTTCATGGATGAGTCCGCTTTCGATAATCAAACCGGCGAGGGATGTTTTTCCCTTTTCCGCGTTCTGATAGAGCTTTTCAAGCTCTTTTTTATTTATCTTTTCCGTATCTTCGAGAAAAGACTTCAGTTGTGCGTTATCAATGCGTGGCATTTGATTTTATGAAGCAAAGCGAGGAAAATCATTTCGGAATGGAGACTGTATATTTATACCTTGCAGTCTCTATTCCGAAGTTTCCTTATTATACGAAGCGAAGAAAATATTTGATTTCATGAATCAAGGCGAATGAAATCATTTCCCAATAGAGGCTGAATTATTATACTATACGGCCTCTATTGGGAAGTTTCCATATCACCGCGAAGAGTCCTTAGTATAGATTTTGCCGATGCGGCGCGTTAATACTTTGGAGACTTTTTGGACGATTTCTTGTGGCGTGTAATTGATTTTAATGAGGTATGTGAGCGCTCCCAAGCTGAGCGACTTTTCAATATCCTTTTCTTGCTCAAGATTGGTAAGGATGATAACAGGGATGTCCTTTGTATTGGGGTTTTCCTTTAAATTTTTTAAAACAGAAAACCCGTCTTTTTTAGGGAGAACAAGGTCGAGGAGAATGATATCGGGCTTTCCCTCCAGCGCTGTTTGTAGCCCGCGTTCTCCATCATACGCCTGAAGAAATGCATATCCTTCCTCCTCAAAGGATTTTTTGAGGATTGCCTGGAGTTCGTGCTCGTCTTCTATAAAGAGGACCTTCATGGATTTATATGACATGAGTTTTTGGAAGCGGCGCATCGGGACCGGCGACGGGCAGAGTGAACCAAAATATCGTTTTCTTTCCCTCGGATGAAAATCCGATAGTTCCGCCGTGCTGGGCGATGATCGTCTTCGCGACATAGAGGCCGATTCCGTTTCCTTCGACTTGATAGGTAATCGCGTTTTTTGCCCGATAAAATTTCTGAAATATGCGCGCGTGCTCTTCTTTTGGAATCCCGATGCCCGTATTCATCACTTCCCAGCGTATCGCATCTCCGACCTTTTCAATATCTATACAAACAGTGCTGTTTTGGTCCGCGTAACGAAGCGCGTTATCGGTAAGATTCTGAATGACCATCTGGACCTTATCCTCATCGGCGATCAGAGGATAGCGGAGAGAAGGAGCTCGGAGGGACAGGGAGATTCCAAACGAGTGAGCGTATTGCTTCTGGTCCTTTATGATGTTTTCCGTGACGGACTTTATGTCGATGGTATTTTTTTTAATAATGAACCGATTTGATTCAATTCGATGAACCTCAAGAAGCATACTGACAAGCTGGATCATCCGCTGGTTGATCGTCGTGAGGGTGTCAAGGGACACGCCGATTTCTTTCGGGGCTTTGATTCGCTGGATATCGCTCGTAAGGCTTCCCAGCGTCCACTTGAAAATTGAGAGAGGCGACCGGAGTTGGTGGGAAATAATGCCGATAAACTCCGCCTCTCTCGCGTTTGCTTCGACAATCTTGCTAAATCCGAAGATAATCGCGTTTCCGATTATAAAAATCACTGCCGCGACGAAGAGCGTGAGCAGGGCCGTTATTTCAGGCTGGTCTTCGTAGCGGTTCGCGACGATATAGGTCAGGATGATTGATCCAATATTCACTAACCCCATGACGATGAAGAGGAACGGGGGGCACTCCCAGAGGGATAAGCCCGATTCTCGGCATTCGGCGAAGAAGTCGATATGTGAAAAAAGTTTTTTCATGCGCGTCCTATTCAGTATACCATAGCGGCGTTTTCCTTGTGGAATCGCCTGTGGAGGATGGGGAAGAATCGTGTGGTATACTAGGGAAATGCCTCTCTACGCGTATACGGCAATCAATCGCTCGGGAAAAGAGTTTTCCGCGGAACGGGACACAAAAGATCGCGATGAGCTTCAGCGTATTCTTCGCGATGAGGGCCTCATGCTCGTTTCGGCGGAAGACGCGGATACGAAGGGCATGGGGCGCGGCGCTTTTTCGGAAGTCATCCATCTTATTGAGCGGATGCGCGGCGTCAGCATTTTTGAAAAAATGATTTTTGCCCGAAATCTTTCCGTCATGATCAAATCCGGCCTTTCAATGACGCGCTCGCTTACGGCGATTTCCGAAGAGACGAAGAATGAGAGGTTTAAGATTATTATTCTCGGTCTTGTTGATTTTCTAAACAGGGGGAAGTCCTTCGGAGAGGCACTTTCGGATCATAGGGACGTATTCGGCGACCTTTTCATCCATATGGTGCAAGCCGGCGAGCTGTCGGGAAAACTTGACCAGGTGCTCCTTCTTCTCGCCCGGCAGATGAAGAAGGATTATGATCTCCGGTCCCGGGTACGGAGCGCTCTTATTTATCCCGCCATCATCATCAGCGTTCTTGTTGTCATTGGGTTTTTGTTTATGACGTATGTCGTGCCGACGCTCTCCCAGACTCTCACGGAACTCCACGTGGAGCTTCCCCTCTCCACTCAAATCATTATTTTCATCAGTAATCTATTCGTTCAATATACCGTTTCCGTCATAAGCGCGCTTATTATTGCCGGCATTCTTTTCTATCTTTCTATTCGTTCGGAGACGGGAAAGCCAATATGGGACGCGTTCGTGCTCCGAGTCCCGCTTATCGGGGAGCTTCTGAAGAAAATGAATACGGCCCGCATAACGCGCACGCTTGCGTATCTCCTTTCTTCGGGCGTGCCAATCCTCCGCTCATTGGAGATTGCCTCTTCGGTCGTTGGAAACACCGGATATCAGAAGTCGCTTATGGAATTGAGCAGAGAAGTGACGCAAGGAAAAGCAATGGGTCAATTTTTTCATCAGGATCAAAACCTCTATGATCCGCTGGTCGCGGAGATGGTATCCGCGGGCGAAGAGACCGGAAAGATATCAAATATGCTCATAGAAATCGCTGTTTTTTTTGAACAGGATATTTCCGAGAGCACGAAAAATCTTTCTTCCATCATCGAACCATTCTTAATGATCATAATCGGTGTTATTGTCGGCTTTTTTGCCCTATCCGTGTTTCAGCCGATTTACGGAAGCTTGGGGGCTATATAATGAAGCATTATGAATGATGAATTAAGAGGCATGAAGAAGGGGGTGACGATGACCGAACTTGTCATTGTTGTGGCGGTTGTCCTTATTCTTACTGCCATCGCGTTTCAAGGAGTTTCCTCGTTTCGCGATTCATCGATTCTCGCAAAAGCCGCCGATGATGCGGGGAACATCATAAAGGACGCCCGCTCGCGCACGCTCTCATCCGTACGTGCATCCTCATACGGCGTGAGATTCGCGACATCCTCCATCACGCTCTTTCAGGGCTCTGCGTATGTCGCGAACGATCCATCAAATGAAATCTTGAATCTCCCCGGGCTCGTGCAGGTTTCGTCAATCAATTTGACCGCTTCCTCAAGTTCAATCGTATTTGCGCGTTTAACGGGACAGCCGGCGGCAACGGGAACAGTGACGCTTCTTTTGGAGAGAACTCCGTCAAAAACAAAAAAAATAATAATCCGCTCGTCGGGCTTGTATGAAATACAATAATCAGAAAAGAGGTTTTGCCTTAATAGAGATTATTGTCGGTTCGGCGATTGCCATCGGGGTGTTTTTAGCGCTTGGGAGCATTGGAAAATATTCTCTTCTGTTAGTCACCGAGGCAAACTTGCGAGTTCGTTCATCATTTCTCGCGGCTGAGGGAGTTGAAGCGGTGAAGATTATGCGAGATACGAGCTGGTTAAAAAATATCGCGACCTTAAATCCGGGTACCGCGTATTACCTCTCATTTGCGACATCGACGAACATGTGGGCGACATCAACGGCCTCGGCTCTCATTGACGGCATCTTTACTCGAACGGTGACGCTCCAAAATGTTTCACGCGATGCATCAGACAGGATCATAGCGTCAGGAGGAACAAATGATCCGAATACAAAAAAGGTGACGGCAACCGTGTCGTATTCCGTGCGTGGGCAGTCGAGGCAGGATTCTATCGCGACATATATGACGAATCTTTTTAATAATTAAGAGTATATGAAACGAGGAACAAGCGTTATCGAACTTATCGTCTACGGAGCACTCTTTGCGCTTGTTTCGATTGGGGCAATCGATCTTATCAAGCAGTCATATACCGTGATGGCAAAAGTCCGTCTTCAGCGGGAGATAAACACAGAAGGCGAGCTTTCAATGCAGCGGATGATGCGGGAAGTGCGGCTTGCATCCGATATCATCATGGCATCTTCAACCCTATATGCCAGCCCAGGAACTCTTAAGCTTCAGACATACGCCGATGATGGTTCGGGCGCCACCACAACAGCATATTTTTATCTTTCATCTGGGGTGTTAACGCTCGCAAAAGCGACTTCCTCTATAGCTCTCACTTCTTCACATAGTACGATTGACAATCTCGTGTTCCGGCTTATTACCGCTTCGACAACATCAAAGGCGATTAAAATTGAGATGCGTCTCATAGCGACGACTTCGGCGTTCTCGATCGTGAATAATTTTTATGGAACGGCGATTTTTCGCGGGTCATACAACAAATAACAAGACATTACGCATGCATACATTCTCCTCTGTTCAAAAAGATTCACATCGCGGTCAAGCTCTTCTTACGGTGGTTATTTTTGTTCTTCTTATCGGTATGGCCGGAATTGGCGGGTTTTCTTCGATCGCTCTTCGTGAAACCGGCAGCGCCCGAAGCACGCTTCTCGGCGAGCAGAGTCTGTATCTCTCGGAAGCGGGGATGGAGGATGCCGTATACCGCGTGAAAAACGGAAAGCAGTATGGGACAAGCGAAACGCTGGTATTGAACGGCCAGACCGCGACGACGACCATCGCGGGAACCGGCTCATCAAAGACTATTCTTGCCGAAGGAAATGTTTCAAA
>JBBUDR010000019.1:0-7889 GCA_038057195.1 Patescibacteria group bacterium | reverse complement strand
CCATCGCGGGAACCGGCTCATCAAAGACTATTCTTGCCGAAGGAAATGTTTCAAACGGCATTCGTCGCGAACAAGTAACGCTCACATCGGCGTCGGGCGCTTCGTTTGTATATGGCGTTCAGGTTGGACGAGGAGGGATTACTATGGAAAATTCGAGTAGCATTATAGGCAGCATCTATTCTAACGGGGATATTATTGGAAACAATAGCGCTTCTATCACAGGGGACGCGTTTGTCGCGACAACGCATATCATTGACAATATGACGATCGGCGGCTCTGGGCGGGCGTATCTCATCACTGATTCAACAATCGGGAAGAATGCGTCATCAACTACCGACATCAATGATGTCACTGTTGGAGCGCATGGATACGCCAATAGGATTATCCGCAGTACTATTGGCAAAAACGCATATTATGCAACGTCGATTTCTGACAGCACTGTTGGAGGCGCGTCATATCCCGGTACTACCGCGCCTTCAGAACTTCCGGAACTTGCTCTGCCAATTGCTGATGTGGTCTTGGACGCGTGGGAAACAGACGCGGCTTCCGGAGGAACTATTTCTTCTCCCTGTCCGTATAAACCGGCGAATGGAACGGTTATCGGTCCTAAGAAAATAAACTGTGATATGGAAATTGACGGTTCTAAAATTATTACTCTGACGGGAACTTTGTGGATTTCTGGGAATCTTAATCTTAAAAATAGCGCGCAGATAAAACTCCATTCTTCATTTGGAAACACATCGGGAGTCATTATCGTTGACAATCCTGCGAATCGCTTAACCTCAAGCAAGGTAACGATTGAAAATTCAGCGCAGATTGCGGGATCGGGGGCTTCCGGAAGCTATACTCTCGTCGCGTCCCGCAATACTTCAGCTGAAAATGGCGGTTCGGAAGAAGCGTTTGAAATTAAGAACAGTTCAAGCGCCACTCTGTATTATGCTCCCCACGGCCTTATCGATATATACAATACAGCGGCCATTAAGGAAGCGACCGCGTATAAGCTCACTATTAAAAACAATGCGACAATTACCTACGAAACAGGCCTTTCTGACATCCTTTTTTCTTCCGGACCTACGGGCGGCTACTCAATCAAGACATGGCAAGAGGTTCAGTAGAATGAGCAGTGTTTCTCGTGGTATACTACAACTATAGCGCGGTTGGTTTCACAAAAGACAAAATAAAAGAATCTTCGTAATGAAAGTTTTTGAGTTTTTACGCAATTTTCAATCAAAAATATTTGAATTTCCAAGTTTCGGCCTGGATATTTCCGATTCCTCCTTTCATTTTGTGAAGGTGGGGTCGTTTTCAGATGTTCCTTCTATCGAATATTCGGGTGAAGGCAATATTCCCAAAGGAATCATTGAATTGGGCGAGATAAAGAATGAAAACGAGCTTTCAAAGATAATCAAGACGGCGCTCACACAATCAAAAAGAATACAGAAAGACCGTTTTGTCGTCGCTTCGCTTCCGGAAGAAAAGGCGTTCCTGAAGCTCGTTCAGATTCCCATGACGGAAGGGCGTAAAGAAACGGAAAACGCGGTTCTCTTTGAGGCGGAGTCGAGCTTTCCGATATCTGCTCATGAAATGTATTTTGATTATGAAGATATAAGTCCGAAAGCGGGGGGGCTTGATCATAAAGATGTTCTCATCGTTGCATTTCCACGGGCAGTCGTTGATTCGTATGTCCGAGTTCTTCATGGCGCGGGGCTTGAGATTGTCGCGCTCGAACTCGAGTCGCAGGGAATCGTCAGGGCGCTTATCGATGTTGAAAAGGAAGGGGGTCCCTATCTTGTCATGGATATCGGACGGACAAAGTCAGGGTTTGCGATTTTTTCAAAAGGCACAATTCTCTTCACATCGACTGTTCCGATTGGTGGCCGCGACTTTGAGGCAGCTATTCAAGAAGTGATGCGGGTTTCTCCAAAAGAAGCGGAGAAAATAAAAAAAGAAGTCGGATTTTCTAATTTTATGCTTTCTGGAAACGAAAAAAATGGAAATGTGTATAAAGCGCTTGCTCCATTCGTCTCTATTATTATTGATGAGACCGAGAAAAGCATTGATTTTTTTGAGACTCACGCCCGGCATACGCACGATGAATGGAAGCCTATCGAAAAGGTTATTCTTTGTGGGGGGGACTCGTATCTCATTGGGCTTTCTGAGGAAATAGGGAAAGCGACGGGGAAAGCCGTTGAATACGGAGATCCGCTCCGATTTTTTAAAAAAGACGGAAGAAATGATAGAGTCTCAAGAAACACGATAACAAAAAGCTACACGACGGCCCTCGGACTCTGTCTTCGGGCAATTCGGTAACATCTATGCTTCATTTTAACATTCTTCCGCCTGAAGAAAAAAAACATATGGAAACGCTCCGCGAATCGCGAATCGCAATCGTCTGGGGGAGCACTTTTTTCGTTGTTCTTGTGTTTACAGCACTTCTTCTTCTGCCTTCGTATTTCACGCTTTCGCTCCAGAAGGACGAGGTTTTGCGAAATCTTGAAATTACCGAGAATAGTCCTGTCGCAAAGCGGGTCATAGGGATTCAGCAGTCAATCATCGCATTAAAAAAGAATTCCGAGGACATCAAGAAAATATCAAAAAATGGAAACTCCTTCTCGTCCATCGTTGCTAATATCGTCGAGGGCATCCCTCCCGGCATTACGCTTACCGCTCTCGAGTATGACGGAGTTTTGCAAAGATTGTCTCTACATGGCATTGCCGATACGCGGGCGGCTATCGCCCGTCTGGAAGAAATTCTCAAGAAAAACAAGAATATCAAGGATGTGCATATCCCGCTTTCAAGTCTCGTCTCCCAGAAAAGCATCAATTTTAATATTGCCGTAACGGTTCTTCCTTAATGAAAAACCTCGCATTGTTTTACGCTGAAAGAAAAAATCTCATTCTCGCGCTTTGCGGCGTATGCGCCGTAAACATACTCTTTTTATTTTTTGTCCTCAATCCTCTCTTTAGGGAAATTGCCCAAACAAAAACGCTTCTTGGCGCGTCGGAAGCGAATCTTCTTCAGCTCGATCAGCAGCGGAGCCATTTTCTTGAAATCCAAAAGACGCTTGTCCAAAATGCTTCGGTTTTGAATCGTATCGAAGATACGGTCGTTGACCTGAAGTCGCCCCTTCCGTTCATCGAGCTTCTGGAAACGCTGGCGCGGGAACAGGACAGCACGGTCCAGCTTTCGGTTATTCCTTCGGATGCGGTCTCAAATGAAAAAGTTCAGAACTTCCAAATATCGGTTTCGGGGGAATTCCCCAATGCCTATCAGTATCTGAAGATTCTGGAATCTATTCCCTACCAGATGGAATTTACGCATCTGTCCATGGACTTTACGGCAAAGGAGCAGATTCCTTCTGACGCGAATAAACTAAAAAGCGAACAGTCGGGAGCGCAGACGGTAACGCGAATGGTAATACGCGCCTCTGTTAAAATCCGTTAATTCATTATTATGAGGCTTGTTATTCCGACATCAATAAAACATATTCAATGGACCGCTATTTTTGAAGGATGGTATGTTTTGACTTTTGTCGTTCTCTTCCTCGGGAGTATCATATTTTCAACAATCGTGTTTTATACAATGACGAGCACAACGCCCGATAACCCGTCTTCTTCTCAACGGGATGCCACCTCCTATTTTTCAGAAAAAAATATCAAAGATATTCAAGTTCTCTTGGACGCACGGGAAGATCGGTTGAATACGCTTCGAAATAGTAAGCCGACAATCAGGAATCCATTTTAAATTTGTTCCAGGTTGATTCTATTGGGTTTTTTTGGTATCGTAGAACTTTGTTATCCCCTTATAGCTCAATGGATAGAGCAGCGGACTTCTAAGCCGTTGATGGGGGTTCGATTCCCTCTGAGGGGACAAGGATGGTGTAAAAAATATGGCGCCTATAGTGTAGTGGTTAGCACAAGAGTTTGTGGAACTTTTAGCTCGGGTTCGAATCCCGATAGGCGCCCAAAATTATACATAAAAATATCCCCACGTTCATGGGGGTATTTTTATGTATTCGTCTGCGGCATGTCTATCGGGATGAGAAGGGTATCTGAAGAAAGCACACTGCTGTGCGTTCTGAAGAACCCAGGCTTTGAAGGAGGAGCGAAGTCCTAAAGGACTGCGTTTTGTAGCCAATCGCTTCGCTCTTGGACAAAACGGGAGCATGTGCCGCATGGCACGGCGAAGCGACGGGTGAAAAGGAATCCCGATAGGCGCCCAATATACAAAAAAGAGCCCGCGAGAGCGGACTCTTTTTTTTTATAACATTCGTTCTTTTAATTCGTCACATCGTAGCAGTTCGTTCCTTTGTCGGCTGCGTTGCACTTGCCGGCATCCGTGCCGGTGACGGCATCGCTCGTACAGACATATCCTCCGGTTCCATTCACGGCATCACGGTCATTGTTTAATGCGGCATTTGTCGAATCCTCAAGAGATGCTCCTAAGTGATAGTCGGTTGCGGTACACATCGTGTAGGAATACACACCCGTTAGCGGATCTGCCGGAACGACAGGGATGTATGTCGGAGCAAGTCCTGTGGTTGACGATGCGTATGAGAGGTTTGCGTCAAAGAAGAGCTCTAAGGCAAGCTGGATCTGCTTTACATCGGCGATGCGTCGCGCATCGCGCGACTTCTTCCGTGCGTTGTTCAAGGATGCGAGAACGACCGACGCAAGAACCCCAATGATCGCGATAACGACCAAGAGTTCAATAAGAGTAAATCCTTTTTGCCGATTTAAGAAAAATGTTTTCATTCTGTTATGTATTATATGTAAACGCTTATGCCTATAGTGTACGGCTATTTTGAGTATTTTGAAAGATAAGTTGTTCACAGTCATGAAAGACCTTCTAAAAAGAGAAAAGGGGCGAGTGCCCAGTAAGTAATGGCGCCCGCCCCTTGGCGAGGTTGTTTTGCAATGTATTTCTTTGCTCGAGGATTATGACATCCGAGGCATATGAATGATTGCAGTGTGGTTTGTAAGGTACTTTGATCTTGGAGGTGTCTATTTTAAAAGCATTCTGATAAGGTACGTGCGTACCAACAAGAGTCATTTTTAAACTCTTACAAGGAATGCAATTTTAAAACATCTCTACTCCTAGTATCTATAATAAGAGACACATATGAATAGGTCAAATGTCCTTTATACACAGCCTCCCCGTTTGTTCAAGAGCGAAGCGATTGATTACAAACAGCAGTCCTGGAATGGGCTCCCTGTTTGTTTCTGCTGAAAGAGGCGCTACAAAAACAAAAATCCCCGACTGGGGATTTTTGTTTTATGAAAACGTACTTAGTTGACTGGCGAGGGAGCCGTTGCTCCGGTAATACTTGTGACGAGAGTCGGGATAGAGTAGGCAACGAGAGCGACGATGATGCCGACGATTCCCCATGTGATCATCTTTCGCGCTCCGGTAATCGCTTCTTCTTCTTCACCGGCGGTGAGGAATCGAAATCCCGCGTAGAGGATAACGATAACGGATATCGCGAGAATCAGGGAACCCATGAAGTTTGCGATATTCGCAATAAGCTGGCCCACCTGGGTTGCTGTTCCGACATTTAGTTTCGGATTTGAACCGCCTCCGGGGACGCCAACTTGCGTTTGGCCTGATTGCGCGGCGGCGATTGCCGGCACAACAAGCGTTATGAACGATGCTGATGCTTGTTTTAAGAATGATTTCATAGTGTTATCTAAATGTTATTTATTAATGATATATGAATGATAATGTATATGGGGTTATCTTTGCAATGGTCCCGCTCCGGTTATGCTCCCGACAAGGAATGGGATTGAATACGCGACGAGAGCGACGATAATGCCGACAACCGCCCACGCGATTGTTTTTCGCGCTTCCGTGACGCCCTCCTCGTCTTCTCCGGCGGTCAAGAACCGAAATCCCGCATACATGAGGACAATAACGGATATCGCAATAATCAATGAGCCCATGAAGTTTGCGACGTTCTCTAGGATAGTACTGACGGCATCGGTGTTTTCCAAGGGGAGAGAATTCTGACCGCCCACCGGTATCCTCACTTCTCCGGCCCCCAAGGCGAGCATTGGCATCAATATGATTGCCGCGAATGCTACTTTTTGAACAAATTTCCTAATGTGTTTCATTTTTTCGACCTTTTTATGGCCCTAATACTGATTGAAGAAGCTTCGGAATTGAAAACGCGACAAGCGCTACGATGATGCCGACAACCGCCCACGTGATCATCTTATGTGTTTCTAAGACGGTCTCTTCGTTTCCTCCCGCCGTCATATATTTGAACGCGGCGTAAATAATAACGATGACCGAAAGCGCCAAAACCAGAGAGGAAAAGAACTGTGCGATATTCTGGACGACCCGACTGACATCATCGGCAGTTTGGAAGTTCACAGCCGCCGAGGCAATCGCCGGCAATGCCATCATAGCACCGTATGCCACCCTCCTCCCTATTTTTTCTATTTTTTTCATTGAGTGTAATATCTTTTATTATAGAAAATATGAGCTTTTTCGCAAGGAACGCTTATTCACAAGCTCTCTCAATCACATTACTTGAGGATATTTGTAATAAGAGTGGCGAGTCCCTTGCCGACAAGCATGATGATGATGCCAAGGACGGCGTACCAGAGGGTTTTATGGGCCTGCTCTACTTTCTGCTCCGATCCGAACGAGAAGAGATACTGGTACGCTCCAATCGCAAGAACGATGACGGATATGGCAAGCCCCAAGGAAAATATGAAATCCACAATTTGACCGATAACGGAAGAAATTGTCGAGCCTTGACCGAGGGGGTTTTGAATTCCCTGCGCCAATGCCGATATTCCTATCGCTACGGAAGAAATTGCGGCAATAATGCTGATGGTATTTTTTTGTCTGGTATTCATGGTGTTAGGGGTTTATGCACTGAAAGTTGTTCCACGGACCGAAATTCTTGAATGCGCCCGCGTTCGCTCTCGTCACATCAAGAACCGTATAGTCACTGACAAGGACTTTAATGATCGTGTCTACAATCAGCCACGCAAAGAGGATAATGAGAAGGCCGATAATCGCGTTTCGTAAAATCTCTTTTCCGGTTTCAATTTGTTTTTCCGAATATGCTCCGGCAAAAATCATGATTCCGCCGACTCCGATCATCAGGGTTGTGATGGAAAACCCGATATACACGATGTAATCGGTGATATTTTTTGCGAGAGTGAGGAGATCACACGGCTGGCACGCGGGCTTTCCGGAAGTTCCGCACGGGACGAGTCCTTTTGATTCAATCGCTTTTCCGGCGCTCGTATCGACTGCGGAGGACGCGGTACGGAGGATTCCTGGAGTATTTAAAAAAAGAACTAGAAAAAAAAATGAAAGAATGAGTCCTTTTGTCATCGTCATAAGAATTATGGAACGAGCATCTGTTCAAGCTGTCCGGCGGCGGAGTCCGCTACCTGGTTTATGCTTGATGCGTTTCCCCGAGCTGATTGTATCATATTTTGGAATACGCTTGAAACCTTATCCTCATCCGGCTGGAGCCACGACTTCGCCGAAAGCACCTGCTTTTGGAAGACCTCTCCGTACGGAGGAAGGATGTCTGCGTTCACATACGGCCGATACGCCGGGGGCTTCCCAGTCCCGTTCAGATAGAATTTTATCGCCGTCGGGTCTGTTGTTGCGTAAAGAATAAAACGCCATGCTTCGAGGGGGTTCTTGCTGTTTCGCGATACGGTCAGCCCCGTCGTTACGCCATAATTTGTTTTTATTGTTGAGTCGTTTTGCTGGGGGAGCGCTGCAATGGCGAAGTTCAGCCTGGGATTTTTTGCCTTGATGAGAGGGTAATCGGTCGAAAATCCGAATGCCATCGAGACCTTCTCTTCCGCGAATGCGTCCAATGAGCTTGGCATCTCATCAGACCATGAGTAATTCTTTT
>JBBUDR010000018.1:2908-6814 GCA_038057195.1 Patescibacteria group bacterium | reverse complement strand
GGGACGACGGATATCGCCATCATCTCTTTGGGTGGAATCGTCGTCGCGAAGAATCTCCGCGTTGCGGGTGATAAGTTCAATGACGACATCATCCGATTTACGCGTGATGAATATAAGCTGCTTCTGGGGGAGCGGACGGCGGAAAACATAAAAATCGCAATCGGCTCGGCGTATGAGCTGAAGGAGCCGCTGGAGGCGACCATTCGCGGGCGCGACTTGATTACGGGACTCCCGAAAGAAATCGTCGTCGATGATTCCGATATCCGTCGCGCGCTCCGCCACTCGGTTTCGGTGCTTGTGAATGCCATCAAATCGGCAGTTGAGGAGACGCCGCCCGAGCTCGTTGCCGATATGATGCAGCGGGGCATCATCCTTGTCGGAGGGGGGAGCCTGCTTCGCGGGATTGACCGCTTGATACAGGAAGAAACAAAGATCGCCGTCAGGATCGCAGAAGATCCTCTGACGGCGGTCGTGCGCGGGACAGGAATCATTCTTGAGGATCTTGATTCATTAAAGGGCATTCTTGTCGGCATAGAGCGGGAACGCGCTCCCGATTTGTAGAAATATGCGACACTCAAAGCATCGCGTGCAAAATTATATTCTTATCGGCCTTGCGTGCATTGTTTTCTTTGTGCCGTCCGTGCGCAACTCCCTTGCGGATATTTTTTTCAAAGGCGCGCGGCCTCTTCTTCTGTGGGGCGCGAAAGGCGGGAATTCAATCCGCTCGTTCGGAGATTATTTCCATTCATATGCAACGCTTCTTTCCGAAAATGAGCGCTTCAAAGAGGAAAACAAGGCTATCCTGTCTCTTCATGCGGAACTTGAATCCGAAAAGCGAAAAAATAGCGAACTTTCAAAAAATCTTCGTTCCACATCGGAAACGCCCCAGTCGCTTGTCGAATCATCGGTTCTTTCGAGTTTTTCCGATCCCTCGGGAGTTACTCTTATCATTGCCGGCGGAAAAGACAAAGGAATCGTCTCCGGATCATTCGTCGTGACGGGGAGCAGGGCCGTTATCGGACGAGTTTCTTCTGTATACGAGTCCGTTTCATCTGTGAGCCTCATCCGGAATACCGGAACCGCACTAAGCGTTTTTCTGATGCCGCAACGCATTGAGGGCCTCTTTCTCGGAAAGGGAGACGATATGGTGATTGACCTGATTCCGAACACGGCTGCCGTAGAAAATGGAAATCTCATTCTTACGAGCAGTGCGGGAGAAAACGCAGTTTCAAATCTTCTTATTGGAGAGGTGGTGTCCGTTCAGAAGAGCGATGTGAAGGCGTTTCAAGAAATCCATATAAAAGAATCCTCATCCTATCGGATGCTGGATATGGTTTTTGTCATCACCCGCCGATAATCATGATCTACGCATTTTCGATTCTTCTCCTTCTATGGGTTCTCGGCACTGCTTCCGGAGCATTGCCGTTTTCCGGGACGCCGTTCGGATTCGCAAGCTCGGTGTTTCTTTCCCTTATCCTTCTCTATTACGGGAGTCCGATCGTGTCGTTCGTTTTCGCGATTTTTTTTGCCGGACTTTTTTCCATTCTTGGAGGCATCCATATCGAAGTCCTCATCGCAGCTTTTATCGGAGCATTTCTCCTCGAAAAAATTCTTCTCCGCTTTTATTTTAAACAGCGGACACCCCTTGTCGACGTTCTCTCGGTCTTGGCTGGAGGAATCTTCTTTTTCATCCTTCTTATGGCTTTTTCGCCAATATTTTCTTTTTTAGGAATGTCCGAATCGGAAATTTCATTCGGGGTCGTATGGCCCGAAATGCTCGCATTGTTTCCTCTCGCCATTCTTTTTTTGGGCGCGCTTGTCCTCATCTCGAACCATACGAAGTACGGCTCATTGCGATAATGCGCTATGACGATGTTTTCTCCGCGTAAAAAAATGAAAAGCGGATTCATAGAGCCGGAAGAGGTCTTTATGGATTCTCTGAATCCTCTCGGGTTTGATCAGAGCCGGCATGAAGGGCGGATTGAACGCTCGCTCTCTTCCAATTCACTTTTTTCTTTTCTGTTAGTTTTTTTTATCGGCTCCCTTCTTCTCATCGGCGGGCGAATCGGCTATCTTCAGATGAAGGAAGGAAGCCGCTTCTTCAGTATTGCATCTTCTCAAAGCCTCACGGTCTCGACGACGCCGGCTCCCCGTGGCCTTATTCTCGATATGAATGGCCTTGAGCTTGCGGGAAATACCTCCTCTTTCGATATTGTGTTTTATAAGTCGGAATTTTTTCGGGAAGACAGTTCTATTCCTAAACTCTATAAGAATCTTTCGGTATTTTTGGGAATCACCGCAGATGAACTGGCTGCGGACGGATTTTCCGAAGAAAACGCGACAGTTCCCGACGAAGCAACTCTTCTTCGAAATGTCGATACGGGAACCGTGCTCTTCATTCAGTCGCATAAATCCGATCTCCCTGGTATTTTTTCCGAAGAGCGCACGCGCCGATCGTATGCCGAAGGGCCTGTCTTCTCTCCTTTAATCGGGTATATCGGTTCTATCACAAAAGAAGAGAAGGCAACCCGTGACGGCGCGCCGGTTGACGCGCTTGTCGGAAAATTCGGATTGGAGCGGCAATACGAGCCGGAACTCCGCGGGCTGGCGGGAAGGAAGATCATCCAAGTAGACGCGCGGGGGGCCGTGCAAAAAATAAAGACCATCGATATGCCCCATCCCGGACAGACGCTGACTCTCGCCATTGACGGTCGTCTTCAAGAAAAGGCGTATGATGTTCTTCGGGCGTACATGAGGCAGGCAGGGAAGCGTGCTGGCGCTATTGTCGCCCTTGATCCCCGCGACGGATCGGTGCGCGCGCTCGTCTCATATCCGTCTTTTGAAAATACCGTCTTTGAAAAAAAACTTTCGGAGCGAGATTTTGATTCTATTTTCAATAATCCGGATAAGCCCCTCTTTCATCGCGCGGTTTCAGGCGAATATCCGGCTGGGTCGGTCATAAAGCCCGTGATCGCTTCAGCTGCCCTTGAGGAGGAGATTATTGATCCCTTGAAGCAGATATTCAGTGCTGGTTCTATAAAAATCCCAAATCCATTCAGGTCGGGAGAGTTCAGTGTATTTCTCGATTGGAAGGCGCTCGGATGGATGGATATGAGGCACGCAATCGCGTATTCCTCAAATGTGTATTTCTACAGTATCGGCGGAGGATATGAAAGTCAGCAAGGACTCGGAGTGGAGCGGATTAAAAAATATGAAAAGCTTTTTGGACTTGGGAGCGCATTGGGAATTGATTTTCCTCTTGAAGGTTCTGGCTTTATCCCCGATCAGGCATGGAAGGCGGAAAATCGGCTAAAAGATCCTCTATGGCGCGTTGGGGATACCTATAATATCAGCATCGGACAAGGGGATACGCTCGTTACCCCTCTCCAAGTCGCTTCCTATACATCGGTATTCGCGAACGAGGGTACGCTCTACGCACCGATTATCGTAAAAAAAATAACAGACCCGGAAACGGGCGAAATTCTTAGAGACCAGAATCCGATGGTTATTCGAAAAAATTTCATTTCAACATCGACAATCCGAATTGTTCGTGAAGGGATGCGGATGGCGGTCACGGAAGGGTCCGCCCGTTCTCTCAATGCGCTTCCCGTTTCAATCGCGGGGAAGACAGGCACCGCGCAAACGGGGAAACCATTTGAAGAGCATGCGTGGTTTACCGGGTTTGCTCCCTATGAGAATCCGGAACTTGTGCTCACCGTGCTTGTTGAAAAGGGCGGAGAGGGGAGCTCCATTTCAGTTCCGATCGCGAAAGATATTTTTGACTGGTATTTCTCGCAAGAACGGAAGATAGAAACGCCTTCTCAAAAAGATGGTTTTCAAGCTTCTTTTGAATAAGGATTGATGTGCGATTGACTTATTTCGTATTTTGACGATAATTGACTGTAC
>JBBUDR010000018.1:0-2808 GCA_038057195.1 Patescibacteria group bacterium | reverse complement strand
ATAAGGATTGATGTGCGATTGACTTATTTCGTATTTTGACGATAATTGACTGTACCGTGCGGGCGACATGTTCTATATAGAGACAAAAAAGAAAGTGAATAATTATAATAAGGAATCTTCGGAATAGAGACCGCATAGTATCAATATACAGTCTCTATTCCAAAGTGATTTTCCTCGCTTTGCTTTATAACCAACAGCATAATAAGGAAACTTCGGAATGAATACTGCACGGTATCAATATACAACATTCATTCCAAAGTGATGTTCCTCGCTTTGCTTCGTAAAATCATATGCCTAATTATTTATCAAACGAAGGATTGGAAAAGTTGAAACAGGAGCTTCAGGATATGAAGTCGGACGGGCGGAAAGAAATCGCGCAGCGCCTGGAGGATGCAAAAGCCCTCGGAGACCTCTCGGAAAATTCCGAGTATCAGGAAGCGCGTGAAGCGCAGGAGCTTTTGGAGCAGAAGATTCTTGAGCTTGAAGAGGCGCTTCGGAACGCGGTCGTTATCGAGAAGACCGGCACGACAGATAAAGTTCTCATCGGGTCTACGGTTACCGTTGAGTCGCCGTCTGGAAAGCAGACATTCACAATCGTCGGCTCGGAAGAGGCACAACCGAGCGAATATAAGATTTCAAACGAATCGCCCATTGGAAAGGCCTTTCTTAGTCATCAGGTTGGGGATCGGATAGAGGTAAAAGCCCCCATAGGAGTGGTTCACTACAAAATTCTCCAAATAATGTAGGAATTCCAAGCATATCGCATGAAAAACCCCATTGAACAGTGGGTTTTTCTTTTTTGAGCAATGTAATTCATCCGAGCCCTGCCACTAAGTATGGGAACCGGAAAAACGATAGTATTTATCCACAGGGCATTCTCATGCTTCAAATGCTATACTTTATTATAGGCACGAACACTTCGTGCAGTTTGCCTATGTAGAACAGCGTCTAACGGAGAAGGCGAAGAACAAATGCTCTTTCAGGCAAAGAAATATAAAACAGTGAAACGCGTATCACGGGCAAGCGTGAGCTTATTTGTTGTTTTTATGATGGTTTTAAACCTCTTTCCTGCAGAGGTTTTTGCCGCTTCCGGAGTTCCTGAAATATTAAACCATCAAGGAAGGCTTTTGGATTCAAACGGAAATCTTTTGGGTGGCCCCGGAACAAATTATTGCTTCCGATTTTCTATTTATGACAGCGCGCCCGTGACGGGAGGGACGCGACTTTGGCCATCAGCGACGCCATCAACTATGACGATCATGGTGCGAAGTGGCGTATTTAACGCGCCCATAGGAGATGTGTCGGCTGGAGGGGACTCGCTTACGTATAACTTCAAAGATAGCGATACGGTTTACCTAAATGTTGAAGTCGCTGCGCAGGTAAGCAGTTCTTGCAGTGGCGTCAGCTTTGAGGCGCTTGGTCCTCGGCCGAGAATCGTTGCTTCTGGATATGCAATAAACTCTAGCACCGTTCTTGGAAACGGGCAGTCGGCAATCGGCACGACAACTCCTATTTCAAACTCATCTCTGACTGTGGAAGCGACATCAACGACCGTCGTGCCTCTCACCATCAAAGGATTCTTAAACCAATCTGCGGACCTTCTCGATATCGTGACGACTGCGGGTGCTCAACTCTTTTCATTTACGAGCGGAGGGAATCTTGGTATCGGATCTTCGACCCCGGCGCAGTCTCTCTCGGTGCAGGGCAATCAGTATACGAGCGGTTTGGCATTTTTCGGGGGAGCGGTTACCGCGACTTCAACGATAAACGTGAGCGGGCTTGCGACTTTACTAGGTGGCATTCTTGTGAACTCAAGCACCTCGACTATCACCAATCTCTCCATCGTCAACGGCACAACGACGAACGCGACGACGACATTTCTTTCTGTTAGCGGAAACGCTTCCACTTCGCAACTGACTGTTTCAAACAACGGATCAATTGGCGGCAGTCTTTCTGTCATAGGAGGATCTTCTCTCTCCACACTTACCGCTTCAGGTCTCGGAACTCTTTCAGGGGGAATCCTTGTGAATAGTTCAACATCGACTATCACAAATCTTATTACTGTAAACTCGACTTCTACCAATGCTACAACGACCAATTTTGCCGTCATTGGAAGCGCTACCTCGACCTTTTCTGGGGTTGTTTCCGCGTCCGGTATCACTCTTAGTTTAAATTGCACGGGAAACACCAATGGAGGAAAACTTACAACCACAACCGGTGGAAGCATCATTTGCGGGGATGATGTTTCTACGGGAGGCGGAGCCGTAACTGGATCCGGTGTTGCGGGGCAGGTATCATTTTGGTCATCCGGTTCAAATGTTACGGGAGATAATGCTTTTTTTTGGAATAATAATCGAAAATCACTCGGCCTCGGCACCACCACTCCCTATAGCATGCTCGACATCGCATCCTCCTCCGCTCCCCAACTTCTCTTCACCGACATCTCAGGAGGAGTTAACCAGAAGCACTTCTACGCCTCAACCACGGGAGGAGGACTCGCGTTTGGAATCTTGAATGACGCTCTCTCGACCCTTACCGAACGCTTCGTTATCACAAACGGAGGAGGCATCATCGCAAACTCATCGTCCACGCTTGCTAATCTCTCAACTATCAATGGCACCACAACAAACGCAACCACGACAAACCTCTCTGTTTCAGGAGGATTGAATCTCGCATCGGGACTCTCACTGACCGTGAACGGAGTGAACACGCTCTCGGCAACGGCACTTGGCTCTGCGGTCATCGGTTCGTCACTGACATCGGTCGGAGACCTCACCTCCGGCTCACTCGCAGCGGGATTTGGTTCAA
>JBBUDR010000017.1:0-2699 GCA_038057195.1 Patescibacteria group bacterium | reverse complement strand
GCTATATTCAGAAAGGAGGGGAGTAAGATTCCAAACAGGAACATACGGCGCGGGAAGTGAAATATCTTCATCCGCGCCTTTTTCTTTTTTCAAAATAACTTTACTATAGATAGATGGACCCAGTAATACAACTTCCAGTATGTTCTTCTATACATATGTTTTAGAAAGTTTAAGTGATGGCAAAAGATATATTGGGTATACAGAAAATCTACGCCGTAGATTAGAAGAACATAGAAATGCTAAATCATTTGCAACAAAGCATCGATTACCAGTACGCCTGGTTTATTATGAAGTATGTTTACATAAGGAGGATGCGAAACGCCGAGAAAAATATTTAAAAACAACACAAGGTCGCAGATTTTTAGGATTACGGCTGATAGAGTACAAACGCCATACATAAAGGCGTTTCGCTCTGGAAGTTGATATACTGGGTGGACATTATTTCTCACGGACTCTACGGAGGAGCCGGCTTCGTCAATACATCAAAAAAATCATTCTGGCTCGCTGTCTGGTGGGGAGTGTTTCCTGATCTCATCGCCTTCGGGACCTTCTTTCCCGTCTTCCTCTATAAGAATGGATTCCACAGGCAGCAAGTTATGCGTGTGGAGCCGCCGACTCTGGATATCATCCCTCAATACGTCCATACGCTCTATAATTTCTCGCACAGCCTGATTATCTTCACCCTCGTGTTCGGACTCGTCTGGCTCTTCTTCAGGCGTCCGATATTTGAGATGCTTCCGTGGGGCCTTCATATATTGATGGACATTCCCTCGCATACCGACGCATTCTTTCCGACACCATTTCTCTACCCACTTTCTTCTTTCCATGTGAGCGGAATCGCGTGGGGGACTCCATGGTTCTTCTTCAGCTACTGGGGGATCCTTATCTGCATCTATATCTTCATGCTTTTCCGCCGCTGGCGGGCAAACGCTTGACTCTCGGGCGTGATTGCTATACCTTAGTTAAATCAGACCATTTTGGTCTGTTTTCAATTCAGATGATTTTCTCTCGCAAAACCGACTATGGAATCCTCCTCATTGATACTTTGAGGGAGAGTTTTCATTCAGGCGAGTTTATGGGGATCTCCGAAATTGCGGAAAAGAACGCGATGCCCCGGATGTTTCTGGAGAAGCTCGCCCAGCTCTTGAAAGCGAACGGAATCGTGGAGTCGAAGAAGGGGAAAGCCGGCGGATACCGGCTTATCAAGGACCCGAAAAAACTTTCGCTTCTCGACATCATCCGCATCTTCGAAAACGAAGAGAATATCCAGTGCGTGAAATCGCCGAGGCCGAATCAATACTGCCCGCTCTCGAAGTTCTCGCCCGCGAACAGGCGCTGGGGCGAGATTGATAAAAAGATCAATCAGATTTTTCAAGAAGCAAAATTTGCCTAAACCATACATTCTAACAATCGGCTAATTCGTACGAATTAGCGAATAAAAAATTTATGAAAAAAGAAGTGTATTTAGACCACGCGGCGACGACGTATGTCGACCCAAGAGTAATGGCCGAAATGGAGCCGTATTTTACCGTTGAGTACGGGAACCCTTCATCGCTCTATCGTCTTGGCCGGCGCGCCAAAGAGGCGATTGACAGCGCGAGAACCCGCATCGCAAAAATCTTCCATTCAAAAGCGGATGAGATTATCTTTACCGGCTCGGGAACGGAATCGGACAATCTCGCTATTTTCGGGATTCTGCGCATGAACGCGCTCCCGGGAGAGAAGAAGGGGCATATCGTGACGAGCGTCATCGAGCACCACGCTGTGCTTCACGCGGTTGAAGCCCTTGAGAAGGAAGGATTTGAAATCACGAAAGTTCCGGTTTCCGAAGAAGGGTTGGTGGATGCGGAATCCATACGGAAAGCGCTTCGTCCCGATACTATTCTCGTGAGCATCATGTACGCGAATAATGAGATTGGGACGATTCAGCCTATCGCCGAAATCGGAAAGATGATTCGGGCGTATCGCTTGGAAAAAATCAAAACTCCGCCGGTACCGGGCGATCTGGGAGCGAAGTGGCCGTATTTTCATACCGACGCGTGCCAGGCGGCGGGAGCCCTCAATCTCGATACGAACGTCTTAGAAGTTGATTTGATGACACTGAACGGTTCAAAGATATATGGTCCGAAGGGTGTCGGAGTTCTCTACGCAAAAACGGGCATCCGACTGAAGCCGATTGCCTACGGCGGCGGACAGGAAAAGAATCTCCGCTCGGGAACCGAGAATGTGCCCTACATCGTCGGAATGGCGAAAGCATTGGAGATTGCCGACGGAGAACGGGGTGAAGAAAGCACGCGCCTCATCGGGCTTCGCAGCTACTTTATAGAAGAGCTCCAGAAGCGGATTCCGAAAGTCGTCTTGAATGGACACGCGACAAAGCGCCTTCCGAACAATATCAACGTCTCATTTCTGGATGTAGAAGGAGAGGCCGTACTTCTTTATTTGGACAATGAAGGAATTTCCATCTCAACCGGCTCGGCATGCACATCGACGACGCTTGATCCGTCGCATGTGATTTTGGCGCTCGGCGTTCCATACGAATACGCGCACGGCTCTATCCGCTTCACGCTTGGCAGAAAAACAACAAAAGACGATTTGGACTATGTTCTCGATGTTCTGCCGAGAGTGATTGAGCGTCTTCGTGAGATATCGCCGGTGCGCCTCGAAATCGGACAGAAGCAGATTAGCCATCCAGAAGC
>JBBUDR010000016.1:2078-4009 GCA_038057195.1 Patescibacteria group bacterium | reverse complement strand
AGAGGATCGTCCCCCAGAGAAGAACTCCGGGAATCGTCTCAAAAAAGCGATAGAGAGCTCTATCGCGGGGATGGGAAAGGTCGGGAGCTTTTCCAAGTTTCAAGTATGATGGGATATCGGAATGCATGAATAGTTAAATCCAATTCGCATGATACTGCATTTTTTCTGAAAACAGAAGGGAAAAATTGTCTTTTGGCAAAAAATACGCTATGAATATGAGAGTTGATATTTAAATATGCATCGGCCCGTAGCTCAATGGTTAGAGCACCAAGCTTATACCTTGGGGGTTCATGGTTCGAGTCCATGCGGGCCGACTATCAAATCCAGACGCGTTATGAATTTCTATCAGAAAGTCTACGTATGGGCACGAAAGATTCCGAAAGGAAAAGTCGCGACGTACGGCCAGATTGCGACGCTAATAACAACGCCCCGAGCTGCGCAGATTGTCGGTTTTGCCCTTCGCGCACTGCCGAAAGATACCGACGTTCCATGGCAGAGAATCATCAACTCGCACGGGCGCATTTCCATTCAAAACCCGAAGTGGCCTCAATCGGAGCAAGCCCGCCTTCTGCGGAAAGAAGGCGTTCCAGTGATATTTCGCGAGAGCGCATTTTGGATAGATATCAAAAAGTATCTGTATCATTTTTCCGCCAGCGCAAAAATATCGATAAAAAAATAATCCCGCTTTTAGCGGGGTTATTTTTTATATTTTTTACGGGTTACGCCGCAACGAGCGCTTCAAATGCTTCCTTCTCTATCGTTTCTTTCTCTATAAGCACCTTTGCGATCCGATCAAGCACTTTTCTTTTGCTTGTGATGATGTCTTTCGCACGCTTATACGCGCCTTCAATTACTTTCTTGATTTCGCTGTCTATGATTTGCGCGGTCTCTTCAGAATAATTTTTTTCCGCACCGATTTCTTTTCCGAGAAATACCATCTCTTCCCGTTCGCCAAATACGATTGGGCCGATTTTATCAGACATTCCATATCGCATCACAAGGCTCCGCGCCACATCGGCAACTTTCTTTAAGTCATCGCCCGCGCCCGTCGTCAGTTCGTTGAAAACGACTTTTTCCGCGGTATATCCGCCGAGCGCGACAGCAAGTTCATTAAGAAAATGTCCCTTCGTATAGAGCCGCCTGTCTTCGGAGGGAATCTTCAATGTATAGCCGGCTGCCCGCCCCCGAGAGACGATGCTTATTTTATGCACGGGATCGGCATTGGGAAGCGACGTCGCGACCAAAGCATGCCCCGCCTCGTGGTACGCGGTAATCTCCTTTTCGCGGGGAGAGAGAAGATAACTTTTTCGTTCGGGGCCAAGCATGACTTTTTCGATTGAATCTAAGAGATCAATCTGTTCAATCACCTTCCGATTATTCCGTGCCGCAAGAATCGCCGCTTCGTTGATGATATTGGCGAGGTCCGCTCCGGAAAATCCCGGCGTTCGCTCGGCAATTCGGCGCAAGACAACACTTTCAGCAACGCTTTTGTTTCCCATGTGTATGTTCAAAATCGCCTCGCGATCGTTCACATCGGGAAGATCGAGAACAACTCGCCTGTCGAATCGTCCTGGCCGGAGAAGCGCCGGATCAAGAACATCGGGACGGTTCGTCGCCGCAAAGATAATAACTCTCTCGTCCGTATCAAATCCATCCATCTCAACTAAGATCTGATTTAGCGTTTGCTCGCGCTCATCATGGCCTCCGCCGATTCCAGTCCCCCGATGCCGGCCGATGGCGTCTATCTCATCAATGAAGATAATCGCCGGAGCGACCTTCTTCGCCTGCTTGAAGAGATCTCGCGTGCGCGCTGCTCCGACTCCGACGAACATCTCAACAAACTCGGAGCCAGAAAGATGAAAGAACGGAACATTCGCTTCCCCCGCAACCGCGCGGGCAAGGAGCGTTTTCCCGGTTCCCGGAGCTCCCAT
>JBBUDR010000016.1:0-1978 GCA_038057195.1 Patescibacteria group bacterium | reverse complement strand
AAAATCGGAGCAAGAATCGGAAGAATAACTCCCATCCAAAACGAAAACCCCGACGCCGATTGAACCTCAAGAGAAACGGCGGAGAGCTTGTCCGACTGTACGCCGTAGTTCTTGAGAGTTTCCGAGAGCCCGGCTTCTGCTTCTTTCTGGCTTATTTCTTTTCCTCCGTCTTTGAGAGCGATTTCAAGTATGTTGTCTTTCACGACAATGGTCGCCACTTTTCCATCATTCATTTGCGCAACAAGCTCTGAGAGCGTGACCGACTGCGGATTATCCAGCGAACCCGCAAAAAGCGAATATGCGGCCGCAATCACAAACAAGATCATAAACGCCCACGTGATTTGCTTTGAGAAATTTTTCATAAATGGTTGCATAGAGGTTTTTTTCATTTTTTTTCAATCTTTTTGTTTTTTGTTCCTCATTCATAAAATACTAAGAATGAGATTCCTATCGTAGCATAGAAAAAGAGAAAATCAAAGAAGGCGATTTTGAATCTATCCTCCCTTCTTATAACGTTTTTGCGGGAAGCTTTTCGAGCAGATACTCATCGAGAGACAAGGTTCTCTCACTCAAACTTGGATTGAGAGTCTTAATGAACTCCGCAAGCTTTTCAAAACTCGCCTGCTTCTCATGAAGCACCCGTCGGATAATATCGTTTGAAACATACGCCTCTCCGCTTTTCCCAAACTTGATGTCATCCATACCATTTAAAAACGTCCCGATGTCCATATGATAGACAAGGCCGTACTGCTCATGACTGATGCCGTAGGTATCACGAAGATTCTCCAAGACAGCGATTTCACTGATGCGTTGCAGTTGCTCTGCCGCGCCTGTCATATCGGCTACCCGACCCGCTCCGTGAAGACCCTTCCATACAACGCCCATATTTCTCTCATGACCATCCGGAATTCCGACCGTCTTCATGTATACATCAAGAGAAAGTTCCTTATCGATGCTGTCGGGGTTCTTGCTCTGAATGTACCCCGCGAGATCTTCAAACTTTAACTGCATATTCTTATCAAGAAGCCTTGAGACAACAGGATCATTTTTTGGAAGCTCCGAGATTTTTTCGTCCTGTATCAAAGTAATAGTATCCAAAAAATCTTTCACGGTCATGGACTTCAACGCGTCGTACGCGCTCTTGTCAATTGTAAACTTCGAATTGAGGTTTCCCAGGAGATGCTCATTGCCTGCGTTCACTTTTTGCGCGAGCACAACAATGACATCATCAAAGCTTTCAAGAAATTGTTTTGGATATGCCGCGGCGCTGGCATGAGCTTTTTCATTGAGTGTTTCAAGCCGTGCAAGAGCCTGCTCTTCTTCGTACAAATTTATATCCCCGTTGAGCGCCATAATATGCTTATCAATACCATACGCGCGAAATGCCTCCGCATTTTCAGAATGAATAAGATTCTTGAAGGATGGCGGAATGTTTCGAAGAAATTCCTCCGTGGTATATGAGATTTTTTTCGCTTCTCCAATGATATCAACCCGACTTTCTTCTGTTTTTTCCGGTTCAAGAGGAGCAGTGGGAGTTTCGGGTGTTGGAGCTTTGGATTCAGTCGGAACTTCTTGAACAACTGGGACTTCCCGCTCCGGCTGTTCTTCCGGCACCTCCAAAACAACAGGGGGCTGAGATTGAGTAATGGGAGATTCAGGCGGAAGACTTGCTGGGCCTTCTTCATCTTTCCCTTCTCCTGTTTCAACTTGGCTTTTTTCTATTTCTGCCGGTTCGACGGGAGCAGTAAGAGTTTCGGGTGTTGGAGTTTTAGGCAGTGGAGTTTCCGGAGTAGCCGGAGCTTCAGGAGCTGGCGAGGGAATTTCTTTTGTTGCCTCAACTGCCTCGGATGGAGCAGTTATACGACTTCCAGATTTTGATTCAATGTGCTCTCTCAACGCGGAGATGACTTTTTGATACTGCCCCACAAACGCTTCGGGGTATTCTGTCGGATTCTCCTTCATTTTTTGAATACTCTCT
>JBBUDR010000015.1:0-4706 GCA_038057195.1 Patescibacteria group bacterium | reverse complement strand
CATCTTCATATGGCGGCACATATTCAATCTTATCCTTTCCAACTCAAATCCTGAGCGGATCCTTTTCATAGGCCTTTCGCCGGAAGTCGTCGAGCTTGCAGAATATTTAAAATCAAATCCGCAGTTTGGCCTTTTTCCCGCCGCATTCATGTCATCGCCGGATGAAAGCGAATTTGGACTCTCGCCGCTCTATCCCATTGAAAAAGACGTAAAGGACATTATTATAAAGCATGGGATTCAGATCATTGTCATATCAAAGAACATTGCGGATAATGCCGCATTCATTAAGATATTCTTTGAGATGCTTCCCTTGGGGGTTCGAATCATCCACTTTCCTCTTTTCTATGAAACAATAACTGGGAAACTACCCGTTTCTCTTATCACTGAATCGTGGTTTTTGGAAAACTTTGCCGACAAAAAATATTCACTCTATGAAAAAGGAAAGCGTATCTTTGATATCATCCTCTCGCTTTTTTTCCTTATTCCGACAATACTCCTTCTCCCATTCATTGCCGCCGCAATCATCCTTTCAACCCCACGAGATGTTCTTCGGCACCGAGAGCTCCGAGCTCGGCCCGGAGACGGCCTTGTGTTATTCAAGCAGCGACGCGTTGGAAAAAGCGGCGCTTCCTTTAGTTTTATGAAATTCAGAAGCCAAGTCCTTGGAGCGGAAAAAATGGGAGAGAAGAAGGAGTTGACCGAAGACCCTCGCCAATATCCGATCGGTAAATTTCTTCGAAAGTCTTATATTGACGAGCTTCCGCAAATCATAAATGTTCTCCGTGGAGAAATGTCGTTCATTGGCCCACGACCAGAACGGCTCGAGTACGTGGAATTGCTGAAGCAAAAAGTTCCATTCTACGAAATGCGCCATATGGTAGCTCCGGGATTGACTGGATGGGCGCAAATCAATATGAAAAACGACGCGTCAGTTGAAGACGCGCTTGAGAAAATCCAATACGACCTCTACTACATAAAAAATCGTTCTTTTTCTTTGGATCTGGATATATTCCTCCGAACAATCGTCGTCGTATTGAGCAGAAGCGGACGATAAACGCATTATTTCTCCAATAAAAAATATCCCGCTAAAAGCGGGATATTTTTTATATGAAGATTATTAAGGCAAGCTCTGAATAAATGATTCTGTTTCCTTCCCGTAGTTTTCCGGATCGAGCCTTCCTGCTTCTTCGGCTTCCGCGCGAGCTTCATTTTTCATCCCAAGGGTTGCGTACACAGCCGCCAAGTTCGCATGATATTGTGGATTATCCGGAAAACGGTCAGTGAGAATCGAATAGAGATGGACCGCCTGTTCATACTTCTTCGCACCGATATACGCGCTTGCCATATTTATGATGTCTTGAGGGTAGTATTTACCTGTCGCTTCGTACAGCGCGACTTCATTATCTGCCTCCCCAAAGCGCCCGCTATAAACATCAATGATCGCCGATATCATATGCGCATCAGGAAACGTCGGATCAAGCGCCTTCACCTTTTCGGCATACTCATACGCCTTATCGAGCCGTTGAACATTCAAATAGAGCTGTATGAGGCCAAAATACGCCTGCTGCTTCTTCGGGCTTATCTCGAGAATTTTTAGGTATTCATCCTCCGCCTTTTGGATGTATGAAGCGTCAAACTGCGCCATCCGCGTATATCCGACTCCCGCAAGAAACATCATATACCTAATATCATTTGGACTCGCTTCAATCTGCTTTTCCATCTCTTTAATTGATTCGCCGAGCACGAGGCGCCTCTCTTCGGCAGGAATGGCATTGTTTCCGGCTACATTGGATGCATATTGCATGAACTGCTCTCTTGTCTCCGCATTGCCAAACGAGTCGTGCGCGAGCGTTTTCCGATACGAAGCAAGGACATCTTTTGTTGCGTTTCCGGCAGCACTTGCAACACGGAATGTTCTGATAAGATCGGTTGACTGATCCAATGCCCGAATATTGAACTGATAGACGACAAACGCTCCGATAATGGCCGCGATAGTAAAGACAACTACCGATGTTGGCATATTCTTTATCCCATTATTGATATCTTTTCGTGTGTTACCTTCCATTTCGGAAGAATCGGGCATGCTAACAAAATTAATATATCCGAGAAACGAAAAAAATATAAAGTAGCTGTTAAAATTATCAAAAACGAAAAGATTTTGGAAAAGATATCCGGCAAATCCCGATATGAAAGTAAGAATGGTTAAATTTCCGATTCTCTCTTTCCGGTACGCATAGAGAAGGCTTCCGATGGCTGCGACATACAGCCAGAGATACGAAGCAAGACCCAGGATTCCGGCATTTGAGAGCCAGTCAAAGATGATGTTGTGAGAGCGGTCAAACCACGGCTCCTGCTTCCAAAGCTCGGGCTTGTAGTATTTATTGAAAATGAGATTGTAATTTTCCTGTCCCCAGCCGAGAAGCGGGTGCTCCTTTACTCCCTCCCACGCCATGCTCCATATCGTGAACCTGGACTGAATCGTCTTATCGGATAAAGAAATAGACCCAAATCGCGAAAGCACCGGGCTTTCTTTCACAAAAGCGCTGTCTTTTATGGCCCAGAAAAGAAGCGGCAATATGAGGAGTCCAAGAAGAATTCCGATCGCGATTTTCTTATAGAGCACCGGATATCGGCCGGCTCTTCCCGACCAGAGGAAAAGAATGAGAAATAGGATTCCCCCTCCCAAAAGTCCAAGAAGAACGCCTCGAGTCGCGGTGAAGTAGATAATAAGAAGCTGAAACGCCATGACGATTCCATATATATACTTCTGTAAAAATTGCGAAGAGTTCCAAAAAAGGACAAGGGCTATGGTGAAGCTTAGAAGAAGATAGGCCGCAAGATATGCCGGATTTCCGATGGTACCGTCGACGCGGGCTCCTCCCTGGAGGGAGACAATAAGCCCGAGATGCTGAACGAACGCATACGCGCCGACCGCAACGCTCCCGACGACGATCGCGTTAGCAAATAGAGCCCACGCTTTCTGCCTGAATACCGATGAGAGAATGGTGAAGAAAAGAACCATATGAAGGATCATCACGTATCCTTCCATGCGCTCGTAGTTCGCCCAAAAGCTCTTATAAAAATTCACTCCGAAAAGATCGGCAACGAAAACAACGGCAGCGAACATAAACACCGCCGCGTACAATTTTGAAAAACGAGGCCTATATTCCTTGTTCAGCGCGATAAGCCCGAGCCAGAAGATGAAGGCGATTTCAACAATGATCCGAAACGCAAAATTTCTTCCGGTAATATAGGGAAAGTATGTGGTGCCCGAAACATAGAGTGGAAGAAACGGAACAATAAAAAGGAGCGCGTGAATGCTCCAAAGATAAAACTTTTCCAATCCCCTATATGTCATATCGGTCCAGTATACCGGATACGAAGCTGAGAAGCAATATAAAAAGAGCCAGAATGTGACGAAAGAGAGGCATCGTCAGAACATTAATTTTCAGAGTCGTTGTCCGTAAACTGCGAAAAACCGAGGAAATTCGGTCTTTGATTCTCATTCAGCGATTGAAAAATCTTTATCCATTGTTCCGCTTTTTCTTGTATGAAGTAATGCTGTGGGATAAATTCTTTCGGAATCTCGGAGAATTTGAAGAATTGAATGTTAGAATCGTTCGTAAAGTCCATCCTCTCTGGTATGCAAACAAATAGGTGACAGACTTCGTGATCTCGTTTGCACTTGAAAAAATTGAGCGCTCCAACGGCATAAAAGTCCTTGATTTTTATTTTCGCTCCAAGTTCTTTTTTTGCAATGCGGTCAATCGCTTCTTTGAATGTCTCATTGCTACCAAAATATCCTCCCGGATGATGCCACGCTCCGTTCCAGTCCTTAAAGTAGCTATCCGTACGAAAGCGAAGAAGAACGCGCAGTTCGTTTATTGGACGAGAAAGATCTCCATCAATGATAATAAGCTCTACTGGAATCATTGGCATAAGGCGCTGGCCCCATATTGTCGTCAGAACATCAAACTCCATCTTTGGCAGAGGCGTCACCACCGTCCGAAGCAAAAGCGAGCAGAAAATCCTTAGAATCTTCTTAAGCGCTCTTTTTGGAATTGCGAATAATTCTTGTCCCATTTTTTAATCATCATGTAGCCACAACGTATTGTCAAACAACATACAATATAAAAAGGGCCTTATCTGTCTCACAACAGATGGGCCCTTTGGTATTTCTCCTCTCTAATATTCGGAGTTGTTATCAAGTCCCTCACAGAAGTTGAGAAAGTTCGCCCTCTGATTAGGATTAAGTGATTGGAGAAATAAAAGCCACTTCTCCGCCTTAGCCTGGATGAATGTGTGCTGGATAATCAGGCTTTCCGGCAGTTCGGCGAACTTGAAGAATTTGAGCGTTGGATCGCCGATTATCTGACCCTTTTCTAGAATACAGACGAAGAGCTGGCAGAGCTCATGATCCCGCTTGCATTGGAAGAAATTCAACCCGCCGATGGAATAGAACTCGGCGATAGAGAGGCCAGTTTCCTTTTTCGCAACGCGCGAAACCGCCTCCGTGATTGTTTCTCCCCCGCCAAGATACCCTCCAGGGTGATGCCACTGCCCATTCCAGCTTTCAAAATGCTTGTCTTCCCGGAAGCGGAGGAGAACCCGCATCTCATTAAACGGCACCGAGAGATCCCCCTCGAGAATGATAAGCTCAATGGGGTTCATCGGCACGAGGCGCTTTTCCCAAAGTACCTGTAAAA
>JBBUDR010000014.1:0-1213 GCA_038057195.1 Patescibacteria group bacterium | reverse complement strand
GTCGTCGGTTCGTCCCTCACGTCCTTGGGAACGATCGCGCTTCTCACGGCAACACAAGCGACGACCACAAGCTTCTACGCATCGGGAGGCGTTCAGCTCATCAATGCATCGACGACCATTTCAAACCTGATGGCGACATTCGCGACTTCGACGAATATATCGGTTACAAACGCCTCATCAACCAACGCGACAACCACCCACCTCTCCGTCTCCGGTATTTTCAACAATACCGGCTCGGCAACCTCATCCTTCACCGGAGGCATCAAGACCGATCTCTTGAACGTCATCTCAACGACGGCATCCTCCACATTCAACAACGGTATCAACTTGAATGACGGATGTTTCGCGTTTAAAGGGAACTGCATCAGTACCGGCGGGGGATCGGTGACGGGGACGGGAGCCCAGAACCAGGTTACCTACTGGACATCAGGCACGAACCTCTCGTCCAGCGCCTCCTTCTATTTCGATCCTCTCCGCGCATCACTCGGCCTCGGCACCACCACTCCCTACAGCGCGCTCGACATCGCATCCTCCTCCGCTCCCCAGCTTCTCTTCACCGACATCTCAGGGGGAGTTAACCAGAAGCACTTCTACGCCTCAACCACAGGGGGAGGACTCGCATTTGGAATCTTGAATGACGCTCTCTCGACCCTTACCGAACGCTTTGTTATCACCAACGGAGGAGGCATCATCGCAAACAGCAGCTCATCTGTTGCGAACCTCTCAATTGCAAACGGAACGACAACAAACGCAACCACGACAAATCTCTCTGTTTCGGGAGGATTGAACCTCGCATCGGGTCTCTCGCTGACCGTGAACGGAGTGAACACTCTCTCGGCAACGGCACTTGGCTCTGCGGTCATCGGTTCGTCGCTGACATCGGTCGGAGACCTCACCTCCGGCTCACTCGCAGCGGGATTTGGTTCAATTCTCATCAATCAAGGAAGTTCGACGATTACAAACCTCAGCGTTGTGAATGGCACCACAACAAACGCAACCACCACAAATCTCGCAGTCACCGGAGGTATCAACTTGAATTCAGGGCTTTCATACGCGATCAATGGAGCGAATGTCTTAAGTGGTACGGCCTTGGGCTCTGCGGTCGTCGGCTCATCGCTCACCTCCTTGGGAACAATCGCACTTCTCACGGCAACGCAGGCGACGACCACAAGCTTCTACGCATCGGGAGGCGTTCAGCTCATCAATGCTTCCA
>JBBUDR010000013.1:3666-6213 GCA_038057195.1 Patescibacteria group bacterium | reverse complement strand
TTTCCATGGCTTTTTACGGAATCAACACTGACTCCAAGAACAACCGCTTTGATTTTTTTGAATCCGTCATAGTTATCGCGAATTGCGCAGGCCTCCTTTGTGCATCCCGGCGTGTCGTCTTTTGGGTAGAAATATACAAGCACCCACTTCCCCTTATAATCCGATAGGGAGTGATTTCTGCCATCCTGATCGGGAAGAGTAAAATCGGGAGCCGACTCTCCCATCTCTATTTTTGATGTTGCGGTAGTCATAATATGAACGGCTCCATTATATAGTATAATCCTTTATGTCTAGAAATAAAAAAGCGGGTCTCCCATGAGACCCGCGCACTATGCCATTTTGAGAATGGCATTACGAGCTGCTTGTATCTTCTCGTCTGGAACCCGATTAAGTTTCCAGACAAGCCCAAGCTTTGATAGAGAAAAGATGATCCACTTGGACGGATCGAAGTTATACCACAGAGGACCATTCCGATAGTCACCAGGAAAGGCGTGATGGTAGTTGTGATAGCCCTCCCCGGATGTAAAGAGAGAGACCCACCAGCTATCCTGGGACGTGTTTTCACGAGAATAGGGCTGGGAACTTCCCCAATGTTTCCAATGAGCAAGGCTGTTAATGCAGAACGTCGCATGCCATGAGAGGACTATTGATACAAATCTAAAGGACCCTCTCATTAGAAAATCTCTCCAAGAATCACTCCAGAGAGAAGTAATCAGGATTGGCACGATTCCTGAAAAGAAAATCGCCAGCGCAATATAGTGCCTGTGCTGGAAATTCACAAGCGCCCACGTATATGGATCTTCCTTCAGATGATCTGCTGCACTGTAATCCTGTTTCTTATCGGGGTCCTTAAAAAGAATCCACCCTATATGCGAATGCCAGAATCCTCGCGAGGCGTTATATGGGTCTTTCTCTTTGTCGGTCTCGTTGTGATGAGTCACGTGATCCGCAACCCAACTGAGAGCACTATTTTCAAGGGCCGTGCCCCCACCAACAAGAAGAGTCGCTTGTGCTATTTTTCCACATTTGAAGGAACGATGAGTGAAAAAGCGATGGTATCCAATAGTGATCCCCAGCGTGCTCACATAGAAGAGAGTGATCTGGAGAAGAACATCCTGCCATTTCCAATACCCAAGAAAAGCACAATAGAACGCATAGAGCGCCAACATATGACCCGGACCCATGAAGAAATTGTTCAGTTTATGAAGCTTTTCTTTAGAATACCGAATGGTCTGATCCATCGCCTATTCACCCCCTCTCATGTATTTGATTGTTAAAATACAAACAACATACTAAATCAATTCCTAGTGTATCAGATTATAAAAAATATGAAAGAGAAATTCCAATATTACGCGTATTTAGACGCTCTGTAAGACCTCTGATGCCATGTGTACGCGATGATGAGAAAGCCACTCCTCAATGATTTCTCGGACCTCTAAAGCATTGTCCGCGTTCATCAGTTTGATGCGAAGCTCCTTCGCTTCGTCAAATCCAGACGCGTATGCCTTGAAGTGCTTTTTCATGATTTCAAAATTCTTCACGCCATAAAACTCTTTTTCAAAGAGAAATGAATGTTCAACCAGCACGCGAAGCTTTTCATCGAGAGGTATATGGCGGTAATCCCGTTCTTTGCTGAAAAGCCATGGATTTCCAAAAATTCCACGGCCGATAAGCGCTCCATCAGCTCCTGATTCCCTGACTTTTTCAACGGCATCCGCTCTATCCTTTACATCGCCGTTTCCGAGCACGAGAGTATGGGATCCGGCTTTCTGGATGATTTCTACGGCTTTCTTTATGCCGTTCCAGCGAGCCGGAACAAGAGACATCTCTTTTCGGGTACGAGCATGAATGATCAGCGCCGCCGGCTCCTCCTCTAAAAGACTTGGGATCCATTCGTCTAAACTCTCTTGGTTGTATCCGAGGCGCGTCTTCACCGAAACCGGCAAGGTGCCGGCTCCCCGCTTTGTTTCCCGAATAATTTCCTTTGCAAGTTCTGGATTTTTCATCAGCGCGGCGCCTGCGCCCTGCTTCTCGACTCCCCTATCAGGACATCCCATGTTGATGTCAATGCCGTCAAATCCCATCTCTTGCGCCAGCTTGGCGCATCGGTAAAAATACTCCGGCTTCGCGCCGAAGAACTGCGCGATAATTGGATGCTCTTCTTTTGCATACCGTAAATCAACCAGAAGCTTTTCTTTTCCTTCCGAGCATAGGCCGTCACAGGAAACGAATTCTGTAAAAAATATGTCAGGCTTTCCGTACTTCGCGATGATTCTCCGAAATACCGTATCGGTGACGTTCGCCATCGGAGCAAGACCAAGAATCGGTTTTGGAAGCCGATTCCATATTCCTCTGGTTTTTTCGCTTTTGAGTTTTTCCATCAGCGCGATTCTATCACAAAAAATCACATAGCTCCATCAGAGCGTAGCTCCTTATTATTTTTCCTGATGAGGACCCCATTGAGCGATATTCCCGGCTTTGATTTGAATTGGATCGGATCTTCGCGGAGAACGAAATCCCTGAGGAAGAATCTTCACGTGCTTCTGC
>JBBUDR010000013.1:0-3566 GCA_038057195.1 Patescibacteria group bacterium | reverse complement strand
CACTCCCGCACTTTTTTTGAATTGTCGGTCGTATAGCTGCAAAAGAAGACATCCACATTCAAGAATTTCCGCTCCGGCCAAGTGTGAATCGTCAGATGCGATTCGGAAACAATAATGACTGCGGTGATTCCGCCTTCTTCTCCGTATGGATCCTTTCCAAACTTATGAAAACGACTCGCAACGATGGTAAAGCCGGACTTTTTAACAAGACGTGTGATTCTCTTGCGGACAACGCTGATATTTGAAAAATATTTTTTCTCGGCCTGGCAGTTGTAGAAGTCGCCAAGGATATGAAGACTTTTCTGTTTCATATTCTGATTGAGACGCGCATGACCATCTTTGTCGCGCCGAAATAATTCTTTGTGAATGTCGCGGCTTTCTTTGCGTCAAACGGCGCGCAAGAAAATATATTCAGATACGCCGATTTATTATAATCGGAAAAGTGCCCGGTAATCGAACTCGTCTCGATGAGCTGAACAAGCGAGTACCCCGCAGTCATCTTATTGTCACGACCGAAATACGGGATCCTCGCAGGTCCGTACTTTTTCATTTTGATAAGCCGAACAAGATCGTCGACGTATCGCTGTATCGCTTTTTTCGATTGGATCTTTTTGAGATCACAGCCGTAGATATCGACCGAGACCTCTTTACCGTATATATCCTTGCCGATAGATGGCATCTCTCTATTTAAGAAACTTATGAGTGTGTATGTATATTATACTTTTTCTTTTCGCGCTCTCCGGCGCGGTTCAAGTACGAGCTTCCCCTTATAGACATCGAGGCTTCGATTCGCCGCGTCTTCTAAAAGATCGATTGCGGATCGAATATCCTCAGCAGTTGCTTCGGAATGAAGCATGTGCTTCGGGGGTATCGTGATGTTTGCTTCCGCTCGGAACACTTCGCCTTTCTTATGGTGCTTCGTGTCCCGGGAAAGTTCTATATCGATCATTACCGCGCCCTCTCCCGAAAACTTTGTAAGGCGCTTTTGTAGCGACGCGAGAACTTTCTTCTCAACATAGGTTTCCACGCTAGAAGTGATATCGAGGTTTTTTGCCTTGATTGCGTATCTCATAACGGGGGAAAGCCTTATTATTTAGATTATTGTCATTATGGGGAAGCTAGCCAAGAATGCAAGTGTGGATAAGTAGCATTTTCCCTCGGCTCATACGCGCGCGGCGACCATAATGAAGTGTCACAAGTCAGACTCAAAAAATATTTTTATGCTGGGAGACTTTATGTCAGTACATACCCTATTCTGACTGGTAAAAAGTTATCCACAGTTGTGTTTGACTTGCATGAGTATATACTTAAGAGAGTTCCATTCGATAGAAAATTTTTGTGTGACGTTGTAATTTTTTTACCGCGTCGATGGTGCGTATACGGTCGGTATGCGCCAACTAAATCCAATGCGCATAGAGTCTTCTATGGGTATTGAACGGAGATAATTATGGCAGCAAAGAAGAAAAAGGCAGCAAAGAAGAAAAAGAGGTAACTTTTTTTCGGCAAACCCGATGAAAATCGATTTGTCACTACAAAAAATAATCCCGGATCTCCGGGGTTATTTTTTTATGAACGCTTGAAAAAAATCCTTATTTTTTCGCGGGAATCTTTATCGCGCGCAACGTGGATAATCGTCGGCAATACCGAAAAAAAGATGATCAGTGCAATGATGGGCAAAAGATACCTGTCTATATCTGGAATAGCGCTTCCTAAATAATATCCGAGAGCAGAGAGGCCGATAGTCCATAGAAATCCTCCTATGACATTGAACATTAGAAATGTCCTATAGCGCATTTGCCCCACTCCGGCGAGAATCGGAGCGAATGTCCGAACAACGGGTATAAAGCGAGCAAGAATAATTGCTTTTGTCCCATAGCGTTCATAAAACGCGCGCGAACGCTCTATATTTTTTCGATTAAAAAGAAGTGAGTCTTCCCGTGAGAATATTGCCGGTCCGATTCTTTTTCCAAATGCATATCCGACGCTGTCTCCCAAAACTGCTCCTATAAAGGTAACGCCCATAAGCACCCAGATATTCAGAAATCCCTGTGAAGCGAGGAACCCTGCCGTGAAAAGTAGGCTGTCGCCGGGAAGAAAAAATCCGACAAAAAGCCCCGACTCGGAAAAAATAATCGCGAAAAGGCCAAGATACCCAGCACCCTTAATGAACGGGATAAGATTAAAGTGAATGAGAGATTCCATAGCTTTACTTTAAAAGTGAAAAGGGTTGGTTTTTATGCAAATTATACGAATTGAATTTCTTCTTGGAGGAGGATTCCTGTTTTTCGGTGCACGAACTCCTTGCAATGGCTTATGAGCATTGAAACTTCATGGGAACTGGCGCTACCTTTGTTGATGAAAAAATTTGCGTGCTTTTTTGAAATCATGGCGCGGCCAATGGAGTATCCCTTCAGTCCAAGCGTATCTAGAAGAAGCGCGACCGGAATATGCTCCTGATTTTTGAATGGATGGAGTTCGGGAACACTGTTCAGTATTCTTTGGCGCTTCAGAAAGCTCATTGAATCCCAAGGAACATTCTTAAATACGCACCCTGCGCATTGTGCCCCGATTGCCTGCGTCTCCACACGCTTTGCCGAATACGACACCATACGCTTTTGGACATCAGAGGGAGAGGATGATTGCAGAGAAAATGTTGCCGACAGGATCGCAAGCTCCGGATGTTTTTTAAACATACTCTCTCGATAGGAAAACCCGCAGTCGCGGTTTGAGAATTTTCGGATAGAACCAGAGATGGAGTCGTATGCCTCGAGGGATTCCAAGAGATCCCCTGTATTTGATCCGAAGCACCCGGCATTCCCTCGCACGGATCCTCCGATTGTTCCTGGAATCCCCGATGCCCATTCAAATCCCGATAATCCCTCCTTCATTGCGAGGAGCGATGCTTTCGGTATCATGGCTCCTGCTTCGGCGGTCATCATATTCCCTAAAAAATCTATTTTTGAAAATGCCGGTTTCACGACGAGGCCATGAAAGCCCTTTTCCGACACGAGAACATTCGATCCCGCCCCGAGAATAAAAAATGGAAGAGCATATTGCCGAGCCCAGAGAATAGAATTCAAAAAATCCTCTCTTGTCTTTGCTTCAATAAAAAATCGAGCCACGCCTCCGATGCGGAATATGGTACGCGGAGCGAGTGGGACGTCTTTTTGAATCGGCAGATGCATGTGATTTTACGAAGCGAAGCGAGGAAAATCATTTCGGAATATAGACCGTATATTCATACCTTGCGGTCTATATTCCGAAAATTCATTATCCCTTGCGAAGTTTCCTTATAGTACTGTCGTTTTTCCCTCGAAAACATAATCGAAGTTACGGCACTGAGCCATACCAAACAGTATACATTTTTGACGATGAAGCGTCGATACGAACCAATTGAATATCTTTGAATCCTTACCCGCCGTGGTATAGTTATATGTAGAAACAATCTCAAAATATGGCGAAAACAAAGATTATGTACGCAATCACGAAATCAAACTGGGGAGGAGCCCAGCGATATGTCTATGATCTTGCAACCGCTATTTCGGAAGATATGTTTGAAGTTTCCG
>JBBUDR010000012.1:0-6027 GCA_038057195.1 Patescibacteria group bacterium | reverse complement strand
CTCGTGATGCTCGGCGCCCTCCACCCCCGAAGCTTCATCCAGAAATTGGAAGAGGATTTGAAAATTGATCGTTCAAAAGCGATTGATATCGCGCGGGAAGTGAACCATGAGATATTCTTCCCGGTTCGGGAGAACTTGAAAAAAATCCACGGCATGAGCGATACGGACGAAGTGACAAGCGACAAGCAGATGAATGCAGGCGATGCGCTGAAGAATGCTTCTCAAACATCGAACCAAACTCCGCCCCCACAGACTCTAAAAACACAAATTCCGGCAGGACCGCAGAAAATTTCCGATATCCTTCAAAAATCCTCCGGCATGCCTGTTGTCCCACAACCGCTCAAAAAAGAAAATGAGAAAAAACCAGAAATACCGAAAGTACTAATGCAGGAAATAACACAGAAATCTCCACCTTCAAATCAGGGAGGAGATCAATATCGAGAATCAATTGAGTAAATATGATTATCACTGTCTTCATCACTCTTTTCATCCTTGTCGCGGTTAACGCGATCTTTGTGCCGATTGTCGCATACCCGGCGACTCTTGTGATTCTCGGAATCGCGATATTTATAGTCGTGAAAAAAAGAAAATCGAAAGAAAGTATCGGAGAACCGATGTATATTCCGGAAGCCTTAAAAAATATACCGCAAAAATCTTCTTCCACACTTGAGAAGATTGCACTTACAGAGCCCAAAAAATCAATCTTAGAAACAAAACCGTATATGTCGCAGGCCCCAAAAAATATTATGAGTGAGCCGAAGGCAGTGCCGCCGTCATATCAGCAAAAACCAATGATGCCTATTCAGGAGGCACCGGCAAAACAAAAATTTGAAGAACCGCCTCATAATCTTCCTGTCATTGCCAAACAAGAGGTGATCCCCCCGCCCGTAAAACCAATTGAACCAATTGCCGAGAAAAAACCTCAAAGCCCGGTTTCATTCCGCTTTTCATTCAATGACCAAACACCAGTGGCTCAACCGAAAAAATCAGTTGCGGAGGAGCAGAAACCAAAAGAGACCTTGCCAACGCTAAAACCTTTTACTACTCCGGAAGCAAGGAGCGAACCAACAGTACCAGCGCCAAAGACAGTCAATGAAGCCAATCTGCAAAAATCTCTAGCCCCAGCTGAGATGAAGAACGCGCTTCCGGCAGTAATCCCGCAAAAGACAGCAAATGAAGCGAATCTGCCAAAGCCAACGACGCTCCAAGCTAACCATACCCCAGAAAAAGAGCCGGCAAAGCCGGTGATCCCCGTTCAGCCCCAAGCGGTGAAAAATACGGTAGAATTAAAACAAGATAGCCGGCAGTCGGAAGACCGATATCGCGAACCCATAGAATAAAATTATGCGTCAATTTCAAGTGCCACAATTCATTGATGTAGAAGATAAGATTATCGGCCCTCTCACGCTGAAGCAGTTTTTGTATCTTGCGGCGGGGGGCGCCCTCATCACGATTGCGCGAGCCCTTTTTCTTCCACTTATCTTTTATCCATTCGCTCTTGCATGCTTTGCCCTTGCCCTCGCACTCGCATTTTACAAGGTAAATGGAATCCCATTCCCAAAGGTATTATTAAGCGCGCTCTCATATTTTTCAAAGCCGCATCTCTACATTTGGAAGCAGGAAGAAATGAAGGAGAAAAAATCTCCCACCACACTCACGAACAAAGAGGGTCAGCAATTAAAAATCCCGAATGTCGCCGAATCAAAACTCGATGATTTAGCGTGGAGTTTGGATATTAAAGAAAAACTACAAAGATAAATATGCCCACGACAAAATCAACAGCGCTATCTTCGCAGAAATTTCTCGCCATTGATTCTATCCGAGATGGCGTCGTCATCCTTAAAAACGGAGGATACCGCGCCGTGCTGATGGTCTCATCAGTGAACTTTGATTTGAAATCGGCTGACGAGCAAGACGCCATCCTCTACCAATACCAGAACGCACTGAACTCGCTTGATTTCTCTGTTCAGTTTGTTGTGCACTCCCGAAAATTGAATATAGAGCCGTACCTTATGCTCCTTCGCGAGCGGGAAAAACAAGAGCAGACCGAACTCGTAAAAATCCAAATTAACGAATATATAGACTTCATAAAATCATTGGTTGAACTTTCAAATGTCGTTTCAAAAGTGTTTTATGTCGTCGTGCCATTCAACCCGAGTGGAATTGGGGGATCAAAAGGCGCGCTTTCAGGACTTTCTTCCTTGTTTGGCGCAAAAAAAGATAAAAAGCAGCAGGGTGAAGCAGACGACAAAGAGTTTATGGAGTACAAAACACAGCTTCTGCAGAGAGTGGATACTATCACCCTGGCACTCCAGCGCATCGGAATTAGGAGCGTCCAGCTGAATACCGAAGAGCTTATCGAGCTCTATTACGGACTCTACAATCCTACCGAAGTGAATACTCAGAACCCGGTTCCGAAAAATAGCTTATAATAGAGTGGAGCGTATAGTCCTTAGTGCGGAGCGCGGAGAGTGAGGTAAGGTGCGATAAGACATATATGAAATTTACTTCTTATAAAGACCTGATTGTATGGCAAAAAAGCATTATTCTTGTAACTGAAGTATATTCTATCACGAAACAATTTCCTCAATCGGAAATATACGCACTCTCAAGCCAGATGCAAAGAGCAGCAATCTCTATCCCATCAAATATCGCTGAAGGATACAAACGAAACCATCGCTTAGAATTTATACAATTTCTTTCAGTAGCAAATGGATCAGCGGGAGAACTAGAAACACAACTCGTCATTGCAAAAAAATTATACTCACGGATAGAATATGAAAAGATCGAACCCTTAATGGAGGAAGTGCAAAAAATGCTTTCTAAACTTATCACTTCAATGAAAACTAAGCACTAAACGCTCAGCACTACGCACTATATGATGTTTCCATGGCAAAAAGAAAAAAAGTCCGATGAGGAGATCGTTGCGGTCTTCCCGGAGGAGATATACAAGACGGGACAGGTAAGCCTTCGCGATTTCATCGCGCCCTCGGCGCTTGAAATCAGCCCGAACTTTATCCGCATCGGCGAGAAGACCGCGCGCGTCATCTTCGTCTTCTCGTATCCGCGCTTTCTCCATACGAGCTGGTTTTCTCCGATTATAAACTTGGATAAGATGTTTGATATTTCCATCTTCATCCATCCCGTCGATACCTCGACGCTCTTGAGCCAGCTGCGAAAGAAAGTCGCGCAGGTACAGTCGCAGATCGCGATGCGGGAGGAAAAAGGGCTCATTCGCGATCCGATTTTGGATACCGCGTTCCACGATCTTGAGAATCTCCGCGACCAGCTCCAGCAGGGATCCGAGAAGCTTTTCAACGCCGGAATCTACATCACGATTTACGCGAACACCAATGATGAGCTGAACAAAGCAGAAGGGGAGATACGCGCAATCCTTGAGGCAAAGCTTGTCTACACAAAGCCCGCGCTCTTCCGCCAGGAGGAAGGATTCCAATCGACGCTTCCATTGAACACAGACCAGCTTGAAAACCACAGCTTTTTGAACTCATCATCCGTTTCATCGACATTCCCGTTCGTTTCCGCCGATCTCACCTCGAACAAGGGGGTTTTGTATGGCATCAATCGGCACAACAATAGCCTGATCCTCTTTGACCGATTCAGCTTGGGAAACGCCAACTCCGTCCTCTTCGCCGTTTCAGGATCAGGGAAATCATATACCGCGAAGCTTGAGATCCTCCGCTCCTTAATGTTTGACATAGACATCATCGTCATTGATCCGGAAAACGAATATGAATATCTCGCGCAGACTGTTGGAGGGGAGTTTTTCAGGATCTCACTTACCTCGCCCCACCACATCAATCCGTTCGACCTTCCAATTCCGCGGGAAGACGAGTCGCCTGCCGATGTTTTCCGCTCAAACATTATCAACTTGATCGGGCTTTTCCGGATTATGCTTGGAGGCCTCACCCCGCAGGAAGATTCCATCTTGGACCGGGCAATCAGCGAGACATACGCATCGCACGATATTACTGTGGATTCCGACTTCTCAAAAATAGTCCCTCCGACGCTCTCCGACTTAGCGCTCGTGCTTGCCGGTACGGAAGGAGGAGAGAACTTGGCAATCCGCCTCCAGAAATTTACCGATGGAACCTGGTCAGGATTTTTGAATCAGCAGACGAATATCGACGTAAACAACCGCCTTGTCGTCTTCTCGATCCGCGACATGGAAGAGGAGCTTCGGCCCGTCGCCATGTACATCATTCTTCATTATATATGGAATATCGTCCGCTCACGCCTAAAAAAACGCCTCTTGGTCGTTGATGAAGCGTGGGTGTTGATGCGTCATGAAGATGGAGCTTCATTTCTTTATGGAATCGCGAAACGAGGACGAAAATATTATCTCGGCCTCGCAACAATCACCCAGGATGCCTCTGATTTTCTCGGTTCTACATACGGAAAGCCGCTCGTCACGAACTCCTCGATGCAGATTCTCCTGAAGCAGAGTCCGGCAACAATTGACGTCCTCGTAAACGCCTTCAACCTGACGGACGAGGAAAAGTTTCTCTTGCTTGAGTCGGAGCGGGGAGAGGGGATATTCTTCGCGGGATTAAAGCATGTCGCGATCAAGGTCATCGCATCGTATACTGAAGACCAAGTAATCACATCGGACCCCGCCCAGCTTCTCGCCATCAAGAAAGCGAAGGAGGAGTTTGCGGCCGCAGAAAACCAACCAACGCCATAATACTATGAACAGAATATCATTCACTGAATTCATCATTATGCAAATGTTCGTGGGCCTCCCGTTCTGGGTAGTGAGTTTTACCGGCATCCCGGGACTTTCTGCGATTGGAAACGGGATCGTGTGGTTTTGGGCGCGAATCAAGGGCGTACGATTAAAATCCCACTCGCAGGACCTACTCCTTCACATGACAAGCCCGCTCATCGGGTATTTCGGCCTCCCGTCCGCTATAGGGCAAATAACACTCCTCTACGCTGCCCAAAAAGTACTGGGAGGGAGAAAACCTCAAGAAGCATGAGAGAATATTTCAAAAAATTCATTATACGAACACTTTCTATTTTTATAGGGATTGTTTTTGCTGTTTCACCGTATGCGTCTGTCTCCGCGCAAACAGCAACTTCAACCGACGATGAATTTCTTATATTCGCAATCTCCCTGAATCCGCGGGTGCCAAGCGTGGGAGAGACAGTAACCGCGTCAATAGAAACTTCCACATTCCCTCTTGCTTCCGCCGAAATTCAATGGTTTGTGAACACCATTGCTCAAAACACCTCATCTTCGTCGCGGACGATTTCTTTCAGAGCTCCTTTGACTGAAGGAACAACCATAACAGTGAAGGCCGTCATCACTGTAAACGGAAAAAAGATCGAACAATCTATCGACACGCAGACAAGATTCATTGATGACGGATCTTTAATCCAAGAAAGCCTCCAAAAGCGGATTCAAGAACTTGAAAGTCTCTATGGCCCTTCTAGCCAATCTCTCTTTGAGCAGGTAACAGGGAGCGCCGAGCCGAACCCGACGAATTCATTTTCAATCGTATCGGACAATACAAACCCGGGCCCCTCTCAAAAGGTCAACTTGACGGTCCAATCATTCAGCTTTGACCCGGACCAGTCATTCATCCAGTGGTTTGAGAACGGGAAGAAAGCATTTGAAGGAACAGGAGAAAAGACCTATGCGACCGAAACCGGAGACCTCGGATCGCAAAAGATAATCAAAGCGCGCGTGACGCTCCCATTGGGGCAGATAGTGGAAAGTTCCATTACCGTAACGCCATTTTCGCTGTCTCTCTATTGGTGGGCAAATACCTCGGTTCCATACTGGTATAAAGGAAAAGCGCTTCCGACAAAAGATAACTTAGTATATGTATCGGCATTCCCGCCCGTAGCAATTCAAAAACAAAAAACTTTCATTTATCAATGGACCCTCAATAACGAAGTAAAAACAACAGTGTCTGGGGTTGGAAAGCAAACATTTAGCTTCAGGCCCCGCTTGAAGGGATTGTCCGATTCTATTGAAATCAACGTATCAGACGCCAAGAAAAC
>JBBUDR010000011.1:0-2627 GCA_038057195.1 Patescibacteria group bacterium | reverse complement strand
AAGCTACAGCTTCAAATTCAGCGAAGCAAAGACTTGTCCAATTCACGACCATTTGAATCCTTCAGTGAAGGGGTCAATCACGGTCACGCAATAGTAATAATGCAAAATCCGCCTATCTCTTATGGGCGGATTTTGTTATGATGAATACCTATGAATGGAGCTCCATCATACTGGTTTGAGGCGGTTCCTGACGAGAAAAAATTTCCTTCTCTCGCAGAAGATCAGTCGTGCGATATTGTTGTTATTGGGGGCGGGATTGCGGGGCTTTCATCCGCGTACCATCTTTCTAAAGCCGGCATGAGGGTTGTTCTTTTGGAAATGGGAACAATCGGTACGGGGGATTCCGGATATACGACGGCATTCACGACCCATTTTCTCGATTCTATCGATGCGACCGCAAAGGCGTGGAACGCAAGCACCGCTGCGATATACCTTTTTAAGGAGATTATCAAACGGGAGCAGATTGAATGCGAATGGGAAGATACGGGATGTGTGATCTTCACGCAAAAAGATGCCATTGAAGAATTCCGAAGGACATATGATATGCATCGGGCGATTGATTCAAGTCTTGATTTTTTTGAGGGCGGAGACGCGGCACGGCTTTTAGGATATTCCGCAAAAGCAATGTTTCAGAAAAAAAGCGGGGAGGGGCAGTTCCATATTCGAAAATTCCTCCGCGGGCTTGCCGATGCTGTGATAAAAAACGGAGTAAAAATTTTTGAAGAGACGGAAGTGCTTGGGGTAAAAACCTCATCAACTTCACCCGATTTGAGTGGGCCTTCAATTGAAATACAAACCGAGAAAAGCATAGTGCGTGCCGATTATTGTGTTATGGCAGGTGGGTCAACTCCCGGACGTCTCTTTCCAAAAGTTTCTTCAATGTTGACGGGGACGATTGATTACGTCATTCATGCTTCGTATTCGGGCGGTCAAAGTCCGTTTCCGCGAGGGCTCTATCTCGATGATGCCGATCCGTATCACTACTTTCGCTATGTAAATGAAACGGATATTATTTTAGGAGGAGAGACGAAGCTTATGAGCGCTCCATCGCAGGTAAAAAACCAACATGAGCGTCTTGAAGTATACCTAAAAAAACTTTCTCCCGGGAGTCAATGTACCGTTAAGAATAAATGGCAAGGGGGGATTTATGCGACGCTTGATTTTCTTCCATACATAGGACCGCATCCGGAATACGGAGATCGGATCATCTTTGCGACGGGATGGACAGGAAATGGGACGACCCAAGGCCTCTTGTCTGGTCAAATCATCAGGGATTTGGTACAAAAGAAGAGGAATGAATTTCAAGATATCTATTCATTTAAGCGACATTTGTAATATGGCAAACATATCAGACATTCCGGAAGGAAAAGGGAAGATTATTAATATCGATGGAACGAAAGCCGCCGTTTTCAACGACAAAGGAAATATAAAGGCATTTTCAAACCTTTGTACTCATGTGGGGTGCGAGATTGATTGGAACGACTCGGAAGCGACTTGGGACTGCCCGTGCCACGGATCGCGGTTTGAAAAAGACGGCAATGTAAGGCAGGGTCCTGCGCGAAGGCCGCTCGACTCAATTGTCGTAAAAATCGAAGGGGACGAAATTAAGCTTAGATAAGATATGATAAAATTACTCCTCAGCGTCTTTGTTGGATTTTTTAGCATTGTTCCATTTTTCGCATCAGCAAGCGAAGATTTTACGCAGGAGTTTTCTATTTCCTCGAAGGGCGAGATTCATCTCGTGGGAAAGATGACGACACGCCAAACTCTCAACTCCTTTACTGTTACCGTGTGGGGGCAGAAATGGCGAATTCAGACGGGAACAATAGTTGAATATGGATTTGATACGAAGCTTCAGTCGGCGTATGGAGCTGATATTCAGCTTACCGATATAAACGAATCCGACATTCTCGAGGTCTTCGGAATTCCGGATTCCGAACATCCAAATGTCATCCAGCCGCGCATCATTAAGAATCTTTCCAATAAATCGGGAACTCCTCCGATTCCCGTTTCAGCCCCTACTCAAAAACCAGAAGTAACGCCCGTAAAAAAACAGGAGATTGAAGTGAAGAAGGAAGATATTCCGACAGACCGCCTATCCCGCCTCTTGAAGCTCGGCATGAGGGGTCCGGATGTTTCGCTTCTTCAGGCGTTTCTTGAAAAATATGCGACAGGGGTTCCTCCAGACGGCCTGATAACGGGATATTTCGGGAAACAGACCGAAAGCGTATTGAAGAATTTTCAAGGGGCACATTCCTTGGCTGCGGTTGGGACCGCCGGTCCTTTGACGCGTAAATTCATCAATAGCATTCTTTTTAATGAGATAAAGCCGAAAGATAACACTGCTTCATCGTCAAGCACTTCCAAGACTCCCCTTATGTTCCAATCTTCTGCTGCGACTTCAACATCATCTCCGACTGTTCCAAAGAAAAAACGAACTCTTTTTTTGGGGTATTAACATGAATATCACAACGATTTGTTTCATTATCAACCATCTATGAGATTTTCAGTCTGTTGATAACTTTTCATTTACCCCCCCCCAACTCTCTTTATTAGTAGTATAATAGAAAACAACTTATAGCGTAGAGCCATAAGATCAATAAAGAATGAGATTATTGAAAACTTTA
>JBBUDR010000010.1:0-3069 GCA_038057195.1 Patescibacteria group bacterium | reverse complement strand
CCATGGATTATTCCGCGCGGGAATCTTCCCGTTGAGCGGGTCTTTGTCGAGCGTCCGCATTAAATCTGAATAACTTTAGAAATTTTCATAATGGTCTACTTCATTGCTCTCGCTACCGTCATTTCAACCCTCTTAGGCGGGGTATTTGCGTTGCGGTTCAAGGATAAGCTTCATTTGATCTTAGGCTTCAGCGCGGGAGCCGTCATCGGCGTCGCGTTCTTTGATCTCTTGCCCGAAGCCCTTGAATTGGCAGGGACGGCATACACAATACCATTCATCACGTCCATCGTCGCCCTGGGATTCGTCGTTTTTATGATTCTTGACCGTCTCGTATTCTTTCACGCGCACGAGGATGAACACTGCGATGAGCTGATGAAGCGGGGAGTTCTCGGCGCTGGGAGCCTCTCAATCCACAGCTTCCTTGATGGTGTCGCGATTGGACTTGCGTTCAAAGTTTCTCTCGCGGTTGGGCTTGTCGTGGCAATCGGGGTCTTGGCGCACGACTTCTCCGACGGTATCAATACCGTCGGCCTTATCCTGAAAAATAACGGTTCCCGCCGCGACGCGTTCAAATGGCTCTTTGCCGACGCGCTCGCACCCGCTCTTGGTGTTCTTTCTACGATATTTTTCTCCGTCGCCGATGCAAGCTTAGGGCTCCTCTTGGCGCTCTTTTGCGGATTTTTTCTCTATATCGGCGCGAGCGATCTTCTGCCCGAAAGCCATCATCGGCATCCGACCGTCTGGACGACGCTTCTTTCAATTCTCGGTGTCGCGACACTCTATGGTGTCATTCGTCTCGCCGGCATTTAAATTATTGCAAAATATCGGTAAAAACGCTGCTTTATATGTGTTTTACGATGAACAAAAAAACCGCCGAGAGGCGGTTTTTTGTTTTGTTACTTCTTTACTGCTGAGAGGATTTCTTTGAACACTTCGGGGTTTGTTTCTGCGAGAGTTCCGAGCATCTTTCGGTTCAGGCGGACATTTGATTTCTTGAGAAGCCCGATGAACTTGCTGTAGGAGATGCCTTCGCTCTTTGACCCGGCGCTTATCTGCACCTGCCAGAGGGAGCGGAAGTCCCGCTTTTTTTCTTTTCGTCCCCGGAAGGCGTTTGACCATGCGTGGAGAAGCGCGTCCTTCGCGAGGCGCTCTTTATTCTTCCGTCCCCACATGAAGCCCTTCGTGGCTTTCAATATTTTTCGTCTTTTCTTTAAGGCGTTTACGCCTCGCTTGACTCGTGTCATATATAAAAATTAGCGGTTCATGTAATCCTTAATATTCTTTTCGTAGCCCGCGCTTAAAGAAACAAACCCCTTCTTCCGCCCCTGGGTCGTCCGGCTCTCTTTTGCGTTGAAGTGGTTATTGCCGGCCTGCCGATGGAGGAGTTTTCCGGTTTTCGTTATTTTAAATCGCTTGCGGATTGATTTGTTCATACTATTTTTCCTGTTTCTTGGTCACTATCATTGAAAGTCCCTGCGGGCCCTGCTTGATCGGCTGTTCGTAGGCGACATCGCCGAGAAGCTTTGCGAATTCACGGAACTTCTGCTCCGCAAACGCGCGGTTCGCTTTTTGCCTTCCGCGAAGCACCATCGCGATGAAGACCTTGTTTCCTTCTTCCATAAACTCCTTCGCCATTTTTGCGCGGAGCTCCTTGTCGTGCTGGCCGATGGTGACGCTGATACGGATCGTCTTCAACTCGACTTCCTTCTGGTGCTTGTTCTTTTCCCGCTCCTTCTTCTCCTTGTTGTATTTAAACTTCCCGTAGTCGATGATCTTCGTGATTGGGGGAGTGGCGTTCGGGGAGATTTCCACGAGGTCCAGGTTCTGGTCATACGCGAGCTTCAGCGCCTCCAGAATAGGGAGTTCACCGAAATTTTCGCCCTTTTCGCCGATGACTCGGACGATGGGAGCGCGTATTTGACTGTTCACTCGGGTGAATTTTGCGATAAGCGAAGAAAGATTGATTACCTGATAACGAAGCTAATGGTATCAGAAAGAAAATAAAAATCAAGCCCGGTGTCGCAATCTTGATAATAAACATGCACTGTTTTGATAGCACGATGAAGGCGCGATACATGGAAATTTCTTCTAGCGAATCTTTTTATTTTGTGCTTGGCATAATCAAGATTGGGACGACCGGGCAAGTGTTTTCTACTCCAATCGCGGGTTTTATGATACTTTGGGAATATGGCCGTTTTCGCCGTGAACAAAAAAGCGAATTTTGATTATGAGATTCTGGAGACCTATGAGGCGGGACTCCGGCTTTTTGGGCATGAGGTGAAATCCATTATCCATAACACGGTAAACCTCGCGGGGACCTTTGTTGTCATTCGCGGAAAGGAAGCATATATATTAAATCTTCACATTCCTCCCTACCAGCCGGGGAACATGCCAAAAAGCTATGAAGAGAAGCGAACAGTCAAGCTTTTACTGAAGAAAAAGGAGCTCCTGCGTCTTATCGGCCTGTCCCAGCAGAAAGGATTGACACTTATCCCAATTAAATTGTATAATAAAAACCGTAATTTGAAGATTGAGTTTGGAGTCGCCAAGCACAAGAAGCTTCACGACAAGCGTGAGACGATGGCGAAGCGCGACGCCGAACGGAACATTGACCGCGCGATGAAGGAGTATTAGATCTCCTTCGACCGCGAAGAACTATCGAAGTCCTACGCCGCTTTCGCGGCAGAGGACAAAATTTTTCTTTTTAATCTTCAAATGAAGAAAATTTTGGGAGCGATTTTGGCTTCGATATGGGTTTAGAAGATTGAAAATCAGGCTGAGGATGCATGGTCACCTCGTAAAATAATCCACGCACAAATACGTGCAAACGTGTTTTCCAAGGCAAAAGCTTGGTTTACTCCAAGCTTCGCCCCAGCCTTTGCCTAATACGCAACTGGCTCCCTAGTTATCTGGGGCATCGTCCGCGAGTACGCTCGTAAGGCGCAGTGGCGGTGTTATATTCTCGAGCTAGCGTTCCGGAACTCCGATATCGGAACGCGAACCTAATCGGAAAAACTGTCCCGCTTTATGCGGGGATAAGCCTGTAAAAAATTTTCATTCGGAGAACCT
>JBBUDR010000009.1:0-2068 GCA_038057195.1 Patescibacteria group bacterium | reverse complement strand
GATTGCTTTTCTCCGCGAATTTTTTCAAGACGAGATTCTTATCATTGAGCGATTCTAAATCCAGCTCCCCGGTAAACCGTCCCTTTTTAATCATTGAAATGGATCCAAAACTCGCGTCAAACCCAAAATGCGCAGAAAACCGCCGAACCATAAAATCATGAGAACCCGAAACAGCAACGAGATGATAGTTTTCTTTTTTTAATCGATGAATAAGATCACGCGTAAAGCGATATACCTTGTTTTTTTGGGACGACACTATGTTTTTCGCGATCGCGTCGATATCTCTTTTTTTCTTTCCTTTGATGTATTTTTTTTGAAGCCGTATGATCTCGTTCTTATAGGAATCATATTCTCCCGTTCGATGGAACCACGACAGATAGTGTTTTTCAATTTCTTTTTTAGCGCGCTTCGGGAATATGCCGCGCTCGATCAAGGCATGAAAAAGCTCAAAAAATAAATTGGAACGGAAAATCGTTCCATCAATGTCGAATATTCCCAGCCGGACTTTTGTTCCCTTTTTCATACTAGAAAAGTATCGCCGATTTTCAAGAAAATGGCAAAAAAATCCCGCGGCGGTGAGTGCGCGCGCGGGCCGTTCTATTCAAGACGTATCCCCATCTCTTTGAGCGTCTGCTTATCAGAATCAGTAAGACGGAAACCGCCGGTGGCGCGTCCTTCAGCTTCCCTCGCCTTCAAAAGCCGCTGACCGCGCTTTTCCTTTTTCTGAAAAAGTCGCCCCGGTGTTAAAACCGGGCACTCAAGAAACTCCAGCATGCATTCGTTAACATCGAAGTGGACTCGCCGAGCTTCCAAAAAAGATCCTTGCGTATCCCTGAATACCGCAAGATACGCGCGAAGCTCGGAAAGAGAGCCGCTCGGATGCGAGAACTGGAGGTTCTGAATCATCTCCACGATGCGAGTTTCATCGGGGCTCTGCCCTTCGGGATGAATGCCGCACACGATGAGCGGAAGCAGGCAAATCCCGGCATCGAATGAAAGCGCATACCGTTTCAGTTCGGCGACCATATCTCGAACCTCCGGCGTGTCCCAGGAAACAGGCGAGAAATGACACACACATCCCTCCAAATCGTTCAAAAGCGCATTGAATATCGGATCGGCAACGAGCCGCTCCCGCGAAGCCGCGTAGAGAGTCGGCATACCATCATACTCGCTGATGTTATCGTCTTCCCGAAGAGAATAGATGAAGCAGTAATGCTTCGGAATCAAAAAGTGAGTTTCCGCTCCATAGCTTACAAGGCATGTCTGCAATATCTGTACTGCTTCCGAGATATCTTTTGAATTCCATTCGATGGGAGGGGTGTTTGTGAACCAGAATTTGAGGGTTTCCGAATGCCGCTGAAAATCCTCGCTTCGGAGGATGTCAAAAAAATTCGTCATGGCGTCCCCCTTTCTTTTCGGATGTTAAAGACCCCCCTGCCGCCCGATTCGCTTACTGGGTGATTTCTCCGCATGCCGCGGCAACATTCAATTCAGGAATCGACTTGTATACGTTCACGGCGAGCGGGAGACTATTCAGAATATCATCTATGGAAACCTGCAGAATCGTCTCGGATGTTCCGCCCTTTGGAAATATCAGAGTGTATTTATTCACTCCGATATGATCGCATGTTCCTTCTTTAATGTACGCAGGCTGGGCTCCATCGGTCGGAATGTCCTCCAGATTCAGAATGACCTTCACTCTTCCCTTGCCATCATAAAAACTCGCCGTTCCCGTTTCGCGGACGTCATTTTGAGACCGCAGATTCACGACCATCGAAGGCATCTCGGAATAGCGCGCGGATACATCGCCGGAGAAAATCGAGCTCCCCCTTAAAGCGAAGAATGCCACGACGAGAACAATGGCTAGCCCTATTGCCAGATAATCAGTCTTAGAAAAATACATGCGTTTCTAAAGTATATTGGATTTTTGAGAAAAAATAAAGGAAAAATTGTAGACAGCTAGCGAAGCTCTTTCATCTCGGCTATGAGAGTTTGGATGATATCCATGCCTCTCTGCCAGAACTTTTTATCACGAAGATCGATCCCAAACGGCTGCAGCAGATTCTCG
>JBBUDR010000008.1:0-2711 GCA_038057195.1 Patescibacteria group bacterium | reverse complement strand
GCACTCCTCCGTCATGTCATACGGGGTGCATATCGGCGCGCTTACACGCGTTGCTGTTGGAACCGATGCGGTTTCCGCTTTCTGAAAGGGTGGTTCTTCCTGAACTTTCGCAGACTTTACGACAGGAAAGTAGAGCTTGTTTTCCACCGTGTTTCCGCATCGGAGGATCATGAGGACTCTCTCTCTGCCATCATTGTCCGTACCGACGAGAACAATCTCATCGATCGGCAAGAGGCCCGTACCCAAGCGCCCGCTTTTTTCCGAGTATTTTGTGGCGCTCACAATACACAGCTCAAGTCCTGGCATGCCCAGGCGCTCGCGCTCTTTCTGCACGGTCGTGAACCGCTTGTTCACATATGACCCATCATTCTTTAGAAGCTCCGCTTTTCGATTCTCCCGTTCTGCCGGATCGGTTGGAAGCGGATTCAACGATGCAACTCCGACTCGGAGATACTCTCCCTTGGAGCATCGTGGAACTTGGCTGGCATCAATGACGCCACCGACGGAATCGAGATACTTCTTTGTGATGCCCGCATCAGCGTTGCCGTTCCCCCACCATGTCAGAGAGAACAACAGAACTGCCAGAGTAAGTACCCATGCCAACAATGGACGTTTCATTGTCATCCCCTCCTTCCGAGTTGGACGGCATCAGCCGTTCAGTTGGTTTATTCGTGATGATATTCTTATGTAAAAGAAAATCTGCTTACTTCTTAGCGAACATTGAGTATGCTAAGTTTTCAGTATTATAAAGATATTTTTTAAAAAAATCAAGTGCTTGGAATATACAATCAAAATATCACTTAAAAACCCTTGATTTTCCTCATATTATCCTATACGATATTCTTTATGCTTACAATGAATGATTTACGAAAAGGCGTTGCAATCATCTACGAAGACCAGCCGTATGAGGTTATGGAAACGCACCATCTCCGAATGCAACAGAGACGCCCCGTTATGCAGACCCGCATGAAAAATCTCCTTACCGGAACCGCAATTGAGCGAAATTTCCAGCAAGCGGACAGCTTTAAGGAGGCCGACATAGAAAAAAAGAAGGTGATGTTTCTCTACAGCCATCGCGCCGACTTTGTTTTTCAAGATAGTGATAATCCAAAAGAGAGGTTCACGCTTCCTGATTCAATCATCGGCGATATGAAAAAATGGCTGAAGCCAAATACTCCGATCGAAGCCGTGCTGTTTAATGGAAAGATTATTACCATTTCAATTCCAATCAAGATGGAACTTGCCGTCAAAGACGCGCCGCCGGGAGTGAAGGGCGATACCGCGCAGGGCGGGACGAAGGCAGTCACGCTTGAAACAGGAGCAGTGATTCAGGCTCCCCTATTTATCAATCAGGGAGATATTCTTTCCATCAATACGGAATCTGGACTCTATGTAGAGCGCGTAAAAAAAGCATAATATAAAATTAAAAAGATTTTCTATCGTAACAAGCCGCGCTCGATCGAGTAGCTACCATTACGATAGAAAAGTTTAATGCAAAAAAGCGCGGAATAATTATTCCGCGCTTTTTTTAATCGAATCGGATACTCTCTCCAGGCTTTAACACGCCCTCTTTCTTTTTTTCTGCGCCATCTTCTATTTTGGGACGGAGCATTCCCGTATGATCGCGAAGCGTCTCATGATGCTGTTTTTTCTCATTGTCCGGAGTAATCGCCGAAAACGCCTCGCTGAGGGCCTTTTTCAACTCATTGAAATCAACCGACTTTTTTTCATGAATATTTTTTTGCTGCAGAGCTGAATAATCAAACTGTTTTTTCTTCACCTGGGGAATCGTCTCGTCGGCATTATGAGGCCGTAACGAGCGCGGGGGTTCTTTTTCTTTTAACTCAGAAAGGGAGATATGTTTTTGAACGGGCAGCTCTATTTTTTCCACCGGCATTCTCCGGCGGATATCAAATGCCGGTACCTGCGCCTGCGGGCGCATGCGGATGGCATCAGTCGGACGATTCTGAACCGGCTGTCTTTGATTTCCCTGGTTTGATGTTGTGTTATCGCGCCGGATGAATGACGAAGCGGTTGGGCGTTCATTGAATGAAGAGCGCCTATCTTCGGGTTTCTGGGTTTGCCGGCTCGCTTCATCGGACCGTCTCTCCGATTCATGTCCTGATTTCTGCCCCTCGAATGTTTTTTGAGAAGGCTCCCGTTTTGTTTCCGCTGAAGGCGGAACTACAAAACGCAGTCCTGTTGAGGACTCCCGTTGAATCTCTTTTTTTCGCTCTGTAAATTCCTTGATATTCAATATCTTCAATCCTTGTTCGGGGGTCGCCCGCATATCGGACCCGAAGCCCTGCCACTCCATGATGTACTTCTCGACTTTCTTGCGGTCTGATCCGTATTGCTTGCTTGATGCGTCGAATATCCGCTGTTTGTATGAAGTAGGGTTTTTTCCTACTGGAGGAAGAGTCGCCGCGGAGAACGGCCGCGACGCGACGCCATCGATCATGAGGCGAAGGTAGATATTCGCGAACCCGAGATTCACGATATCTTGGAGCATGAATTCAGGGCTGAACTCCTTCTCAAGAAGTTCCGCGTCCGCCGCTCCAACGCGGAATGTGATCATCGTTCCCACGTTCCCAAATACCGCCTCTTGGACTTTCTCATCCATTTGCGCGATATACTGGTGCGCCAAGATGAGGTTCAAGCGGTATTTTCGGGATTCCGAGAGGATGCTTGCAAACGATTCGGTCGCGAAG
>JBBUDR010000007.1:0-2668 GCA_038057195.1 Patescibacteria group bacterium | reverse complement strand
AAGGGGATTAGACTCTCTTATTCCGGACAAATCGGAGTCTTCAGAAATAAGTTCTTCGGCTTCTTCTCCGAAGCCGGCGGAGGTGTCTCCACGGGAAGACGTGCTTCGTTCCGACCGCGACAGCGTGTTTTGGATTGAGATTGATAAGATTGAACCAAACCCGTATCAGCCGCGGAGAGAGTTTAATGAAGATGCGCTCCAGGATCTCGCGTCTTCAATCAGGGAGCATGGCGTCGTCCAGCCGATTCTCGTGTCGCGAAAAGAAATCGAGACCGTAAAGGGCCTTGAAGTGAGATACGAGCTTATTGCCGGGGAGCGCCGGCTTCGCGCCTCCCAGCTCGTCGGGCTCCGCCTTATCCCCGCGGTCATTCGCCGAAGAGAGCCGGATAACCGATTGAAATTGGAAATTGCGCTTATTGAAAATATCCAGCGCGAAGACCTGAATGTCATTGAGAAGGCGAGGGCGTACAAACAGCTGGTGGACGAGTTTCACATGGTCCAGCGAGAGGTCGCTGAGAAGATCGGCAAAAGCCGAGAAGCAGTGGCGAACACGATCCGTCTCCTCAATCTTCCTGAAGACATTCAGCAAGGCGTTATTGAAGGAAAAATCACCGAAGGGCACGCGCGGGCGATTCTCATGGTCGGCACCGATGTCGAGAAGCAGAGAATGCTCTATCAGGAGATTCTGACGACGGGCATGAACAGCACCATGACCGAATCGCGCTCGCGTGAAATCATCGGGCGCCCGGTCGGCACGAGAAGGCCCCGCGTCGGCTCTCCGCAGGCGGATCCCGAGTTGCGCCTCGCGCAATCCCGCCTCGAAGAGGCGCTTGGCACGAGAGTTCTTCTCCATAAAAAAGGCGATAAGGGAAAAATCGTTGTTGAGTTCTTTTCGGAAGATGAATTGCAGGGGCTCCTTCAGCGGATCACGAAGCAGAGTAATTCCGAACCCCAATCCTAGAACCCATCTATCGCGGCTGGATACATTTGAGGTGGGTTCTAATTATACGAACTTGTATTCAACCTCCTTCACTCCCTTAATCTCTTTCAACGAGTGGACAAGTTTTTTCAAAAGTTCTAAGTCTTTCACTTGGCAGTAGACGAGGAGGATTGGATACGCGCTGTTTTTGTTGTCCGCAATGATCTTGTCCATATTGATCTTATATCGCTCCATTACATTCGTGACATCTTTTAGGAATCCAATGCGGTCTTTTGCGGCGAATCGAATTTCTACATTTCGCTTTCCTTTCAGTACGAACGATTTTTCCTCGCTTAAGCGTTTCAGCTTTGCCTGAATATGCTTTCGCGCAAGCGCTGTTTTGACGATTTCAAGCCAGTCGGCGTTCGGGTTCTTGTTCTTTCGGGTGATGATATCCACAATCTCTCCATTCTGAAGAGTATAGCTCAAGGGGACGATTCTGTTGTTTACTTTGGCGCCCATCGCCTCGTGTCCAATGTCGGAGTGGATGTGGTATGCAAAATCAATCGGAGTCGCTCCTTCCGGCAGATCGATGACGTCGCCTTTCGGGGTGAGAGCGAATATCCGGTTCTTAAAGAAGTCGATTTTAATGGCTTCAAGAAACTCCTCGGGAGATTGCCCCGCGTCGTGCCACTCATGGAGTTGGCGGACCCACTGGAGCTCTTTCTTATCGGCAAACGAGCTTTTCCGGTCCGCGTATGACTTCGCGTCCCCATGCTTTTTCTCGGAGTATGCCCAGTGCGCGGCAATTCCATATTCTGCTTCTCGGTGCATCGCCTCGGTGCGGATCTGGAATTCAATCGCGTTTCCTTCGGGCCCGAATATCGTCGTATGGATAGACTGATAACCATTCGGCTTCGGAAGCGCGATATAATCCTTGATAAGCCCGGGCACGGGACGCCAGAGCTTATGGATCGCGCCCAAAGCTGCGTAGCAGTCTTCAATCGAGGAAACGGTGACGCGGATTGCGACCAAGTCGGATATCTTTGCGATATCCATATCGTACTTGATGAGTTTTTTATACAAACTGTAGAGATGCTTTGCTCGCGCGGTTACGCTGACGAATTTTATTTTTTCTTTTCTCAACTCAGTCTCTAGGATCGGGCGTATTGATTCAATGTATCTTTTCCTCTCCTCAAATGGGGTTTTGATTGTTTTGATAAGCCACTGATATTCGTTCGGGTATACGTACGGAAATGCCAAATCTTCGAGTTGGCCCTTCAGTTCTCCAATGCCGAGCCGGTAGCTTAAGGGTGCGTAAATATCCAGAGTCTCCAACGCGATCCGCTTCTGCTTCGCTTCCGGAAGCGCTGACAATGTTTTCATGTTATGGAGGCGGTCGACAAGCTTGATGATAACGACCCGGATGTCCTCCGCGATCGCGAGAAACATCTTTCGGAGATTTTCCGATGTTCGCTCCGCTCCATGGTATTTCAGCTTGTTCACTTTCGTCACGCCCTCGACGAGAAAGTGAATTTCTTCCCCGAATAGCTTTTTTATCTCTTCGTGCGATATATCCGTATCTTCGCAGACGTCGTGCAGGAGCGCGGCTGCGATCGTCTTTGAGTCCATCTTGAGGCGTGCCAGGTGCTCGGCGATGGCAAGGGGATGGGTAATGTATGGCTCTCCGGAACGGCGCTTCTGTCCGGCGTGCGCTTTTTCGGCGAATGTAAAAGCGCTTCGGATGAG
>JBBUDR010000006.1:0-6666 GCA_038057195.1 Patescibacteria group bacterium | reverse complement strand
CCGAAAAATATGCGGAGAGCTCGCCTATCGCGATTCTACACTGCTTCATCGTATCGCGGTCTCGGACCGTGACGGTACTGTTTTCAAGAGTATCATAGTCAATCGTGACGCACCACGGCGTGCCTATCTCGTCCTGCCTTCGGTAGCGCTTTCCGACGTTTCCGATGCCATCAAACGCGGTGCGGAAATCCCTTCGTAAAAGTCCGGCAACTTCTTCCGCTTTTTTCACGATATCTTCCTTATTCGATACGAGTGGAAAGACGGCGACAGTCACCGGAGCGATGTGGGGCTTGAATCGAAGGACCGTGCGCGTATCTTTCTCGAGCTGCTCCTCGGCATATGCATCGCACAAAAGAGCGAGGAGCGTCCGCTCGACGCCAAAGGTTGGCTCGATGACATGGGGAATGTACTTCGTCCCGTCTTCTTCTATATATGAAATATCAACGCCGCTTCCCTCTCTATGATTCATAAGGTCGAAATCGGTTCGGTACGCGATTCCATACAATTCCTCTTTCCCAAACGGAAACTCATAATCAATATCAACCGTCCGCTTTGAGTAATGCGCGAGCGCGTCAGGCGCAACTTCGCGATCGTGCGTCTTCGAAAGCCCGATATACGAAATCCACCGATGCATCTCGGAAAGCCACTGCTCAAAGAGCGCGCTCCATTCTTTTTCACGAATAAAGTACTCGATCTCCATCTGCTCGAACTCGCGCGAGCGAAAGATAAAGTTCCCAGGCGTAATCTCGTTCCGAAACGCCTTGCCGATTTGGGCGATGCCGAACGGAAGCTTCGGATGCGCGGAATCCACAATATTCTTGAAATTAACGAACATTCCCTGCGCGGTCTCGGGACGGAGGTACACTTCCGAACCGGCGTCTTCAACCGGCCCCGCGTGGGTCTTGAACATCATGTTAAACGGACGCGCGGCGGTAACATCATGCGCTCCGCACTCGGGGCAGGTATTATTTTCTACATGGTCGGCGCGAAACCGCCTCTTGCACTTCTTGCAGTCGATGAGTGGATCAGAGAAGTTCTTCACATGCCCGGAAACCCCCCACACTTTTGAGTTCATAAGAATCGCAGACTCAACTCCATACATGTCCGTCCGCTCGTGTACAAACATCTTCCACCACTCCTGCTTCACGGTATTTTTCAGCTGGACCCCCAGCGGACCGAAATCCCACGTGCCGGAAAGCCCACCATATATATCGGACCCCTGAAAAAGAAATCCTCTTCGTTTGCACAGGCTTATTATTTTTTCCATTCTGTCGTCTTTCATGTATGTGTAAGCGGTCTACTACTGTGTCACCGTTCCTGAACCGACAGGGACTCCGAAATCATCGACGAGACTCGTCGTCACGTCCCGCGCCGAAATATCGATTTCCTTGTTCGTAAACGCGTCAATCGCCGTTCCCGCGATCTTCATCACTAAAGACGGTTGGGAGTTCGCCTGATTATTGGAAGGAGTGCACGAGATTTGGAAATAGACCTTCCGCCCCTCTTGGCCATTCTTGCTTGACGCGATATCTCCTGCGTTCCAGAGAACCTCCCCCGTTCCGCTTTGGTATGAAATCTTCTCGTCCGATGGCACAACAACTCCTTCCCAGTTCGCGTACGGGGGAAGTATCGCTTTGATTTTTACATCGGTCAAATCGTTTCCTGCTGTTCCAAGCTCCCAGACGACCGTGTAGCTCGTTTTCTGCCCGACTTTTGGAGGAATTGGTCCGGAATTCTGTATGAGGGGGCCGGTATAGAGCAGTTTCGCCTGAAGAGCCGGGACCGCGTTGATGGGAAGCGTGAGCACATTGGAGCTTCCAAGATCAACATCAGCGAGCTTTGATTTATCGGCATTGATCGTCATTGTCACCGCCACGGACGAGTTCTTCAAGCTCTGCGTCGTGGTATCAGAGCTCGGCTTGACGCGGAATGACATATGGAGTTCCCCGGAGTCGCCGACTTGGAGAAGCGAGAGGCGCTGCTCGCCCGACGCGTTCCACACGACACCGCGCGAGCCGACAATAGTTCCCTGCCCGGGATTCAAGCTTGAAAAATCAATCGGTCCATCGAGAGTCGCCGTTATAACGGCATTTCTGATTGGAATATTGAAGTTATTCTTATAGGAAATCTTGAGAGAGATGGTGTCGCCAAACGAAACACCGAGATTCTTCGAATCGTCAAAAATCGCCTGTACGAAAAGAGGTGGGGCGACAACTTCAGCAAGAGATGTTCGCTCCACATAGGGAAGCCATTCGTGCGTATCCTTATCGTACGCGCCGAGGCCGTACTGGAATGTTTTCGGCTCGAGAGGCGACCCGCCGAGGATTCCCCTCACATGAATGCTCCCCGATGTTCCCGGGCGTATCGCGCCCAAAGACCAGTATCCGCCCAACGAGTCGTTCAGTTCCGGAATGATACTCGACTCCTTAAACTGGAATCCTTGGGGATAGGCGACATGCGCGAACATATCGTTGAAATCGGCGTCGGCATTCGACGCGTATTCGATATCGAACTCGTACGGCTCGCCGGAACGGACTTTTCCGCCTCCCGAAAACGTGATGGCGATGGGAACTCTCGCGATCTGAACCGGCTGGTCCTGCTGGACCGTGAACTTCGAGTTGAGATTTTCCGGGCGATAGAGAAAGACCGCGCGAGCAGTGACAGTGTCGCCCTCCTTTCCAAATATCCGCGCCTTGAACTGCGTCGTCCCCTCCAGGCCGGCGGGGACATCCGGAAGCGTTATGTGCGAGCCGGAGGTCTTCGTGTCAAAGCCGTCCGACTGGTCGGGAACCGATCCCTTCGGATACTGAAAAAAAATCTCCACATTCGTAATGGGGTTCCGGCTCTTATTCTTGTATGAGACCGTATAGGTGATCTTCTGTCCGGCAACGACCGATGAATCGGAGAATATCTTCACATCCACTTCGGAGCGGCCGAGAAAATAAAAAAGAAATCCGGACTGAATGCTCACATACCCGAGAAAAAAAAGGAGGCCGGCACCGAGAAGCACCCCGAGGATGATGGAGGTGTAATGGCTCTTCTTCCGCGAAACCTCCTTTTCGCGGGGACCCTCATCGCCCCAGCGGTCGGACTGCTTGAATTTCGGCTCGGGGGAGCTGAATATCTTCCGCCGTCTCCCGAGAAACGTCGGTGTATACATTTTCTGCTTTAAATCTTCAATTTTCCCCATGTGATTTATGAACGAAGTGAGTAAATCACTTCACAATTGATGCTGAATGCATCTATACCGTGCAGCGTCAATTGTGAAGAGTCCTTATTGTTTTATGAAGCGAGGAAAATCACTTCGGAATGGATACTGTATATTGATACGTTGCAGTATTCATTCCGAAGAGTCCTTGCTATAGATTATGAACGAAGTGAGTAAATCACTTCTGATTGCATGAAGCGAAGCGAATGCAATCACTTCGCAATACAAGCCGGATACTGATACTATGCGGCTTGTATTGCGAAGATTCCTTATCTTGTTTTATACCATGCGGTCTCTATTGGGAAGTTTCCGTATCACCGCGAAGTTTCCTTATATATTTTCCAAGATTCCTTAATGTAAGTATATCACCCTCATTGTACCAAACGAAGATGCTTTGAGACAGGTTAAAAAAATACCTTTGAAAATTGCAAAAAGACGGCGTATCCTTCCCTAAGCTTTTCTTTCTCGCTCTCTGAAACTCCGTGCGAAGAGTATTCCGCGAGCGCTTTAGGAGTATTCATATTGGGAGACGAAAACCCGAGGCAAAAAAGAAGATGCGAGAGGAACCAAAAGCGGAGAGATGACGCGTTTCCCGCTTCCAAAAGCTCCGAGAGCTCCCCGCTCCATTGGAGAAGCAGGTCCCAAAGGCCGTCGTCCTTTGATTCTTCAAAGACGATGGAGTCAAACACCGAAAGAAGATAGAGATGCGTCGCGAGCTTTTCCGAGTTGCTCCTGATGCCAGCAAACGAGTTGATGAGAGTGGGAGAAGTCAGGCGATAGCGCCCCGAGCGGAGTGGGAGAAAGTGAAAAGAAATGTGATGCCCGGGCTGGAGAATCGCCCGAAGCTTCGAGTCAATCTTTCGCACGCCCTGTGCAACCACCTTTAATTTTCCGTATTCTTTTGTAAATATGGAACATAAGCTGTCCGATTCCCCTATCTTCTCCGATGAGATGATGATGCCCTCCGTTCGATGCATTATTCCCCCTTATTACACCTTTACAATCCCAATCCAGACGGGTACTCCATCAATCATCGAGTCTCTTTCGACTGAAAACTCCTTCTTCCCTCCGAATCGGACGATTTTTGCGTCCACACCCTCTTTTATATAGGAAGTCCACTTCTCGAGCATCCGCTCCATCTTCTGCGAGGGAAGAATCTGCGCATAAATCTTATCGCCGGGCTTCATACCCCCGTCTTTCCGCATCTCCTGAATGTTCCGGATAATCTCTCTCACGAGACCCTCCTCTTTCAGCTCCGGAGTGATATGGGTATCCAGCGCGACCTCACCTTCGATTTTCGTATCCGCGATGATGCGCTTCACATTTACCTCTTCCTGAAGAATCGCGAGAAGGCCTTTATCCTTTATGACTTCCGTCTTCACGGAAAGAGACGCGAGCGGCTGCCTGACCTTGATTCCCGCCCTTGAGCGCTCCTGAAGCGCTAGTGCCGTGACTGTCCGCGTATGCGTCATCCCCTCTTCAAGTTTTTTGTCGCTGAATTTTTTGTCCGCTTTCGGCCACGGAAGAAGATGTATGCTTAACTCTTTCATCCCTGATTTTTCGCGAAGGCGATGATATATCATCTCGGAGAGAAACGGCGTGAACGGGGCTGAGAGAGAAACAAGTGCAAGAAGAACGGAGTATGCCGTTTCCGCCGCCTCCTTTTTCTCCTTCTCATTCTTCGGCTTCTGAAAACGCTTCCGCGAGCGCCTCAAATACCAGTTTGAAAAATCATTGACGGTAAACTCCTCAATCCCGCGAGCCGCGCCGACAATATCAAACGCATTTAATTTTTCCGTTGTGTCCGCGATAAGCGTATGAAGGCGCGAAAGAATCCAGCGGTCAAGAATATGCGAGGACTTTTTATTCGGCTTCAGGCGCTTCTCCTTCTTATTATAGGTATCAAACAGAATAAACGAGTTCCAGAGCGTTGAGAGATATCCGCGCATCCGGTTCATCACATCCTTTTCGTCAAAAAGCTTTGAGTCATTGGGAGAGTTGATGGTGTAGAAGTACCAGCGGAGAGAATCTATGCCGTACTTCTGAATGATCTCCTCGGGGCGGACGATGTTTCCCTTTGACTTTGACATCTTCTGTCCGTTCTTATCAAGAACGATGCCGACAGAGAGAACATTTTTGTACGGGGCGGGAAATCCAAGAAGTGTTGAGGTCGTGAGAAGCGTATAGAACCATCCGCGCGTCTGATCAACTCCTTCACAAATAAAGTCGGCGGGAAACGCTTTTGGTTGTTTTTTCAAACTCCGATGATCAAACGGCCAATGCGCTTGCGCAAACGGCATCGCACCCGAATCAAACCAAACATCGCACACCTCGGGAACCCTCTTCATCGCTCCTTTACATGAAACACAGGAAAGGAAGATCTCATCGATGTAGGGGCGGTGCAAATCAACTTCTCCTGTATGCGAATATGGAAGCTTTCTATACGGAAACTTCATCGCTTCCGCATTTTTAATGAAATCCGCTCCCTTCTTCTCCTTTACTTTAATTGCTTGTTCCTCGCTCATACCCTGCCCAGCCGTCCAGAGCATCCATAATGGGAACTCATGCCCGATGATGAGAATTTTCTTTTTTGTATATTTTTCGTCGATGTCTTTCATGAATCCGATCATCCGCGCCCGCACATCGCGCAATGACTCCCCGCCAGAAGGACGCTTTTCAAACTTATCTTCATACCTTGGAAAGAGCTTGTGATAGAGCTTGGCCGGTTTTCCATTCATTCCCGTGTTTATCTCGCGAATACGCGAATCGTAGACAATGTCCACCACTCCTGTTATCTGCGAGACGATGCCGGCTGTTTCTTTCGCGCGAAGGATATCGGATGCAATGATGATGTCGAACTTCTCCTTCTTCAGCTTCTTTGCGGTCGCAAGAACCTGCTTCCTCCCTTTTTCCGTGAGTTTGATACCGTCAAGCGTCGCATCCAAGGTGCCAAAAAGATTATGCTCCGCTTCCCCGTGCCGGAGTATCATGTAGGTGTTTCCGGACTTCATTGTCTTTTTTGAAAGCTCCTCGATGCTTCCGATGGTCTCGATTTTCTTACACGATTCGCATTGCCAGATCGGAAGCGGAGTTCCCCAGTACCGTTCGCGAGAGAACGCCCAGTCCTTTTTCTCCTTTATCCACTCGCCGAACCTGCCATCTTTCAGATATTCCGGAACCCAGTTGATCTTTTTATTTTCTTTTATCAAACCTTCAACTGGCTTTTTCACCCACCACGACTTTCTCGCCATATATAAGAGAGGTGTGTCGCATCGCCAGCAATGCGGATATTCGTGTGCGTATGGGAGAATCTTGAATAGGAGGTTTCTCTTTTTTAAATCTTCAATGACGGCCTTGTCCGCTTCCTTCGCGAAGAGCCCCTCGCCGACGACTCCTTTTATCATCTTTCCTTCCTCATTCACGGTGAGGAGAATCGGATAATACTCGCCGTATTCTTT
>JBBUDR010000005.1:0-1460 GCA_038057195.1 Patescibacteria group bacterium | reverse complement strand
TCATGAAGCATGAAGCATGAAGCAAGAAATATGTATTCTTCATTCATGATTCTTGATTCTTTTTATCTAGATAACTCTGGAGAATGAGAGCGGCGGACGCCTTATCCAAATCTTCCTTTCTCACTCCCTCCTTTTCTCCCATCCGCGAGGTGAGGACCTCGTTCTCAAGCTCTACCGGTAATTGTACCAATTCGGAAAGATGTTCCGCAAACATCCGAATATCTTCCGTTTGTTTGGAAGATCCTCCTCCGAACGGAATCGGAAGCCCGACAACGACGCACCCAACGTTTTCTTGTTTAACAATATCGCCGATTCTTCGAAATACTCGCTCATCATCGCCACCTTCTATGACTTCGCGAGGAAACGCAATCCACCCATCCTCGTCGGAAACGGCGATGCCGATCCTCTTTGAACCGTAATCAATGCCTATGTATCTCATTGCGAGCGAGTTAAAATTTCCGGACCGTCTTTTGTAATGACGATTGAGTGCTCAAAGTGCGCGGCAAGAGAGCCGTCCTTCGTCTGATATGTCCAGCCGTCTTTTCCAATCATGATCTTAGGAGAACCGGCAGTTGCCATGGGCTCCAATGCAAGAACCATCCCATCTTTCAGCTCCTCGCCCTCTCCAATATTTCCAAAATTCGGAATATAGGGATCTTCATGAAGATCGCGCCCGACCCCATGCCCGACAAGTTCTCGGATAACTCCGAAGTCGTCTTTTTTCAGGCGCGTCTCGACCGCATGGCCGATATCGCCGATATGATTTCCAACCCGAGCTTCGCGGATTCCAAGTTCCAGTGATTCTTCCGTTGCGCGGATAAGTTTTTTTGCCTCGAGAGAAATACCCCCGACACCGACCGTTATCGCCATATCGGTAATCAACCCGCCGATAGCCGGGTGCCTCATGCCTATATCAAGGCCGACGATATCCCCTTCTTTCAATATCCGGTCAGCCCGCGGAATTCCATGGACAATCTCGTCATTCACGGATACGCAGAGACTCGCCGGAAACTTTCCCTTCGAGCCGTACGCCTTGTATCCCTTGAATACCGGCAGTCCGCCCGACTCCCGAATCAATGCTTCGGCGCGCTCGTCCAGACGAAGCGTTGAGACACCGGAGCGTATCTCCTTTGCGACCGTATCTAAAATATGGGCAAGATTCTTCCCGGATTCGCGCAATATTTCTAATTCGGCTTTTGATACGATGACCATGTAATAAAGGGTATTATACCACAGAGCAGAGCTCTGGACTCTTGTTCCGCAGTCCCGCTGTTAACGGGGCGGGGTATTAAACCCTTTGTTCCGCCGTCACTCGGATGAACCGAATGCAAGCATTCATCATCCTCGCTAGGCGTAATAACCAAGTTGTTACGCCATCACTCGGATGAACCGAATGCAAGCATTCATCATCCTCGCTAGGCGTAATAAAAAACTTGGAGGTATTATTTACACTCCAAGTG
>JBBUDR010000004.1:0-1086 GCA_038057195.1 Patescibacteria group bacterium | reverse complement strand
TTTTCAAGCTCATACAGGAAATTGCCGACCGTAAAATATCTCTCCGAAAAAACGGCCATCAGTACGAGCTTCCGATTTTCCGCTATAATCTGCGATTTAAACAAGGAATGCTCCCACAGCGGGAAGGAAAAAAGCATTTCGTGCGAGGATGCAGGTTCAGCGTGTATAGAGAAGACCAATTCGTCCATGATATTTACTGGGCGGCTCTTCGCGCGAATCATTTGAAGCGACATCTGCGAGGGCTGGCAAAGTACGTTCATCGATTCCTCAATGCGATGTACAGCAGAGGGTATAGAACGAGCATTTCAAAGCTCAAAGGATTTCAAGAGATAAAGCTTCAATTACAGAGCAAGATCGAGCGGAAACCCCGCGCGTCTCTTGCGAAGTATCATCTCGTTGAGTTTTTAAAGTTCCTTCCCAAAAAGACGTTTTATACCGAAATCACGGAGATCGTGTCGGAGATAACGGGCTGGGGAGGAGTTGATTTTGAAGAACAGCGTCTTGCGCACTCCGGCGCGCCAAACAAAGAAACGCGTATAGGTTTCATGCAGCTTGAGATAACGAGCGATGTGCAGGAATTGAAGAAAGGAAATAATCTGACTGTTTTTGAAGTCTTCTCCTCTGGTATACGGGAAGAAGATAGAATCATTGAACCCGCGATCTGACACGAGTCAGGCGCGGGTTTTTTTATTGTTTGTTCATTTATAAAACCATCTTCTTGAACTCTTCGACGATAGGAACGTTTTCCGGATCAACGCCATAGAATTCGGCGAGTTTCAAGGCCGCATGATCGGCAAGAAGCAGAGAAGAAAAAATACCATGAAATACGCCCGCGGATGAATCGATTTCAAGCGTCTCTCCGCGAAGCCCCCGCTGGCGATACATTGTATCAAGAACCGTCATCCGCTTTTGAACACGCACATCGTCGTTTGCATCCTTTAAAAAGAGGAAGTAGAAATTTTCCGACAGCTTCGCGGTCTCCGGAGCGGAATCGAATCCTGTCATTTCATTGTGATCCAGTTCGGGAACGACATTATAGAACGCTGGAATCTTTGCTGTCTCATTAAATTTAATTTTCCAATTGTA
>JBBUDR010000003.1:0-1183 GCA_038057195.1 Patescibacteria group bacterium | reverse complement strand
TCGCTTCATACTCCACATATGGGTTTTCAACGATTGATATTATTCCAAAGCTGAAGGAGCGTATTTCATCTATCAGAAAAAATCGGGATTCGGTATCTCCCAGCCAGCGTTTATGATATAATAAAAGGCGTTAATCTTTAAAGAGATTTTTGCTTCCCAACCTTTTTTTGAAAGGTAGACAAGTGGAAATCTTCAATATATACGTATGCAATTTTATAATGACTATACTCCGGAAGAAAAAAAATATTTTCGCGCAATCATGACGGTTGTCGGCGGTTCGGCGGTTCTAGCGCTTCTTGCCCTTACGATATCCTATGCCGCGGACGCGAAAGAGAAGATATACTCGCGCGCGAACGCATCCCAGATTTCGGTGACCGGCGAGGGTAAGATCGCGGCAAAGCCCGATATCGCAACCTTAAGCGCGACAATCGTCACCGAAAAGCCGACAGTCTCGGAGGCGCAGGCAAAAAATACCGAGTCCTCAAATGCAGTTGCCGACTTCTTGAATGCCTCGGGTATCGACTCAAAGGATATGAAGACGACAAACTATTCGATCTACCCGCAGTATTTTTATGCCACAAACAAGAAGCCGGAAATTACCGGATATCAGGTGAGAAATACCGTTGAGATAAAAATACGCGACCTCTCAAAAGTCGACGATATTCTTGGGGGAGTCGTCGAACATGGAGCGAATGAGATTAGTCAGGTCGCCTTTACCATTGAAGATAAAAATAAGCTGAAAGAAGAAGCGCGAAAGCTCGCAATTGAAATGGCGAAAAAGAAAGCGAACGTTCTTTCTGGTGATCTTGGCGTGCGATTGAAGAAGATTATCGGATTTTCAGAATCGGACGGCGGCTATCCAATCCCGATTTATTATGGGAAAGCGGAAGTGTCAACCGGCTACGGTGGCGGTGGTGGCCCCGATCTCCAAGGGGGCGAGCAGGAGATCACAGTGACGGTCACTGTCACCTATGAGCTCAAATAAAGGGTATGAAACCCTTTGTTCCGCCGTCGCATCGATCCAGCTTGCAAGCGGGACTCCTCGCTATGCGTAATAAGTCTTCTCAAGAGCTTCCATTTGTCGTTATCGCTCACAATATCCGAAGCTTGCACAATATCGGTTCGCTATTTCGGACAGCCGATGCCGCAGGTGTCTCAAAAATCTATTGCACGGGATATTCAG
>JBBUDR010000002.1:0-9958 GCA_038057195.1 Patescibacteria group bacterium | reverse complement strand
TTCGTACAATAATAAAGAATCTTCGCAATTGATGCATTGATACTTATGGAAACTTTCCAATAGAGGCTGTATGGTATAAATAGTTCAGCCTCTATTGGGAAGTGATTTTCCTCGCTTTGCTTCGTAAAATCACATGAAAATCTATAATACTCTGACAAGGAAAAAAGAAGATTTCATCCCGCCCGATACGCGGGTCAATCTTTTTGTCTGCGGACCGACGGTATACGACCGCTCCCATATCGGGCACGCGCGGACGTATATCGCCTTTGATGTCATTGTAAAATACTTGCGATCTCGCGGGATTGATGTTTTCTATCTTCAGAACATCACCGATATTGACGATAAGATTATTCATCGCGCGAAGGAATGTGGGGTTCCCGCTCTGGTTCTCTCTCAACGGGAGTATGAGAAATACCTCGATGACATGAAGCGCATCAAGGTGAGCGCCGTATCTCTTTATGAAAAGGCGTCTGACTGCATCCCTGAAATCATCTCCCAAGTCTCTCGCATGATCGAATCGCATCACGCGTATGCATCGAACGGCTCCGTGTATTTTGATATCTCAACATTTCCCGATTTTGGAAAACTCTCAAATCAGAATCTCTCGGCCTTGCAGAAAGCGGAGCGGACAAAGGATGATGCCGATAAAAAGCATCCTCATGACTTTGTCTTGTGGCGCGCGCGGGAGCGGGAAAGTGGAGAAGAGGTTTGGGACAGTCCCTGGGGACCAGGGAGACCCGGATGGCATATTGAAGACACGGCAATCAGTGAAAAGCACTTCGGGCTTCAGTATGATCTCCACGGCGGGGGCGCTGACCTCATCTTCCCTCATCACGAGGCGGAGATTGCGCAGGCGGAGTCCCTTTCAGAAAAAAAACCATTTGTGAAATTCTGGCTTCATAATGGCTGGGTCACGATTGGCGGAGAGAAGATGGCAAAGTCACTTGGAAATTTTATCACAATTGAAGATATATTACAGAAACATTCTCCCGAAGCGCTCCGCCTCCTCATGCTCCAGACCCATTATCGCTCCCCTATTGAATACTCGGAACTTTCGATAAAAGCGGCGGAACAGGCGATTCACGGCATTCTGGAAATTCGCGCGCGTCTTCTGCTTTTGAAAGATAAAAACGGTGGAGTAGACCTCTCTGAAAAAGCGAAGAACACAAAAGAGGATATGGAAAAAGCGATGGACGACGACTTTCATTCAGCAGAAGCGATCTCATATCTCTTCCGCTTTATTGACACTCTGAATGCTCTTTTTCAGGAAAGGGCGATTGGGAATGTCACAATGAAAGGACTAAACAATTTCTTTCAATATGTGGAATCCATATTCGGCATCATTCCGGAGCTTCCAAATATTCCGCAACACGTGATGGAAAAAGTCAGGGCGCGCGAATCGCTTCGGCTGAATAAGAAATGGACTGACGCCGATGCCGCGCGTGCCGAAGTGGAGCAAATGGGTTTTTCAATCGACGATACTCCTGATGGGCCGGTTGTTCTCCCTCTCCCATCTTGACGGCTTCCGTTAAACTTGCTGGAATATTCACCCAGTTGCCAATTTAGCGAGACTTGCTAGAGTAATCAATACATTAATAAAGAGTATGAAACTCACCGTATCTTTTCTTTCAGGAAAGCCGTTTTTTCTGTCTTTCTCTTATAACAAATATGGCAAACGATCGAATCCCGCCGCAAAATATTGAAGCCGAAATGAGCGTTCTTGGCGCTCTCATGCTTTCGTATGATGGGATGACCCGCGTCGCCGACATTCTTCGCTCGCAGGACTTCTACAAGCCCACTCACCAGGAGATATTTGACTCCATGCTCGAGCTCTACGCCCGCTCGGAGCCGATTGACGTGGTGAGCGTCACGAACCGTCTCAATGAAAAAGGTACGCTTGAAACAGTCGGCGGCTCGACCTATGTCACGACGCTCGTCAACTCCGTTCCAACCGCAAGCAATATTGTCTATTACGCCGACATCGTCCGTCGGAAAAAAGTCCTCCGCGACCTTATTGACGCCTCATACCATATCGGCGAACTCGGGTTTCATGAGGAAGAAAATATCGAGGCGCTTCTCGACAGCGCGGAGCAGAAGATCTTCCAGATCTCCCAGCATTCTTTGAAGCAGAAATTCTTGAAATTAAAAGATACGCTTGTGGAGGCGTGGGACCGCCTTGAAAGCCTTCATAAGGGAGGCGACGCGATTCTTCGCGGGGTTTCTACCGGATTCAAGGACCTGGATTTTCTTCTCGCCGGGCTCCAGAAATCAGACCTCATTATTCTTGCGGCCCGTCCTAGCTTAGGAAAAACTTCGCTCGCTCTCAACATCGCTCAGAATGTCGCCCTCCATTCAAAAGTTCCTGTCGGGCTCTTCAGTTTGGAAATGTCCAAGGAACAGCTCGTAGACCGAATTCTCGCGTCCGAGTCGCATATTAACCTGTGGAATCTCCGGAATGGGAAGCTGTATGACGGCGAAGGAGCGAATGACTTCATGCGGATCAGGGATGCGATGGATCGCCTCTCCGAGGCGCCAATCTTCATCGACGATGCCGCCTCGTCAACGGTACTCCAGATTCGGACGATGGCGCGCCGCCTGAAGGCGGAGCAAAAAGGATTAGGGCTCATCGTGATTGACTATCTTCAGCTTATTCAGACTCCCGGACGCTCCGAGAGCCGGGTACAGGAGGTTTCTGAAATCTCACGGTCCTTGAAGGGACTTGCGAGGGAGCTGGATGTTCCTATTTTGGCGCTTTCCCAGCTTTCCCGCGCCGTCGAGTCACGCACCGATATGATCCCAAAACTCTCCGACCTTCGCGAATCCGGCTCAATCGAACAGGACGCAGATGTCGTCATGTTCATCTACCGCGAAGACAAAGTGAAGAAGAACACGGAGCGAAAGAACATCGCCGAAATCCATGTCGCGAAGCACAGAAACGGCCCGACGGGAATAGTCGAGTTGTATTTCAACGAAGAGCATGTGAGCTTCAGGACGATTGATAGGAACTTCCCGGCGACGGAAGCTCCGCCGGAAGCGTCCGCGTACCCATTCTAATGTACCCAAAACCAATTCAAAAACTCATTGAATATTTTACAAAACTTCCCGGTATCGGCCCGCGGGCTGCGGGGAGGTATGTCTTTTCACTGATGAAAGAGAGCCCCGAGTTCGTCAAAGAGTTCGGCATCGCGCTTGCGAATCTTCCGAGCGCCGTGTCTTCATGCAGAGAATGCTTCAGATCAATCGAGAAAACGAACGGCACCGCGGCTCTGTGTGTATTCTGCGGAAACCCCGGACGGGCAAAAAATAGCATCATGGTTCTTGAAAAGGAGTCCGATCTTCTGGCGATTGAAAAGACGGGAACATTCCAGGGACTGTATCATGTTCTCGGCGGGACTCTCTCCCCGCTTGAGCAGGACTCGGCAAAGAAGCTTCGGATAAAAGAGCTCTATCATCGCATCGCGGAACACAAAAAAACAATCTCCGATATAGAAGTTATTCTTGCGACGAATCCAACCCCAGAGGGTGATATGACGGCAAACTACATTGAGCGGATCTTAGAGCCCCTTCAGGTCTCTACCACGCGCCTTGGGCGGGGCATTACTGCCGGCTCGGAGCTTGAGTATCTAGACGATACAACTGTCATGCACGCCCTGAAGAATAGGAAATAAATCATTGAAACAAATAGCGTAAATAAAAAAACCTTCTAAGTTATAGAAGGTCTTTATTATTTTTTTATAGTGATGATTTCTACGTCGGTGAAGGGCTGGCGGTGCCCTTTCATTTTTCGCCTCCGGACTTTCGCTTTATAACGAAAGACTATCTTTTTCTTATCCCTTCCCTGCTTTGCGATGGTGCCGGATACTTTGGCGCCGCTCACAAGCGGCATACCAATTTCTATCTTTCCACTGTCGGATATTAAAAGAACGCTGTCGAACATGACCGCATCGCCTTCTTTTCCTTCCAGTTTTTCTATTCGAATTTTCTGTCCGGCTTCAACCAGATACTGTTTTCCGCCGGTTTCGATGACTGCAAACATAATGGCTATATTACTCGCTTTTTACCCCAGCGTCAAGCTCCCGTTTTGTAGAAGAGTGGAGCGATTCTCTACAAAACGCAGTCCCGCTTCCTCTTTACTCTATAGGAGCGGGTAGTTCCTTCTCATTCCCAATCTTGATGACCTTATCTACCCGGTCTGTCATCAAGAAGAGGCGTTTCTTTGAATCGTCATACGAACCGACGGCGGTCTGAAGATGCTTCCCGAGGCGGTCAAAGCCCTCTTCCAGTTTTCTAGCGTCAATTTTAATCGTTCCGAGGCGCTTGATAAGCTCTTGTGTCTGCTTTTGGATCGAGACATCGCGATGCCAATCCTCAAAGATGCGGAGCGTCATATAGAGCGTATTCGGCGATACGATGGCGATGCTCTTGCTCTTCGCGTATTCGTCGACATTGAGATCAGAGAGCTTAAACATGAGCTCGTAATACATGGACTCGGCGGGGATATACATGAGAGCGAAATTCGTCGTCCCCTCTTCCGGTCTGACATATTTCTTATAGATATCCTCGACATCGGACTTCACTTTTTGAGCGAATGCCTTTCTCTTCGCTTCCTTATCTGCGGGGTCTATGGCGTCTATATAATTCTGGAACGCGTCTTTGGGGAACTTTGAATCAATGGGCAGGAGGAGGTTATTCGGAAGCTTGAGGGCAAAATCAACCGCTTCTCCGTTTGAAAAATGATGCTGTTTCAGAATAAGCTCCTCCGGGTATCGCTGGGTGAGAAGATGATGGAGTGACGACTCGCCCCATGGACCATATCGCTGCGGGGTTTTAAAAATGTCTTGGAACGCATTCATCTTCCCCGTCGTATCTTTGACGGAGTTATGGACATTTTCCAGAGCGCCTTTCATTTCGGTGATGTTCTTCGTAAAATCCTGAAGCATCCGCTGGTTCATCTCTGATGAACGTGACAGGCTCTCATGCCCGACTTTGAGGTTTGAGGTCACATCCTGCCGGATTTGAGAAAATTGCCTGAAGTTCTCCTCTCCCATCTGCTTCATGACCGCTTCTATCGTCGTGAGCTTCATCTCAAGCTCTTTTGCGTCTTTTTCAATTGCGGGCTTGCTTCGCTGCGAGAGCGTATAAAAAAGAACAGCAGCGATGACGACGCCGGCCGCAAAAAACACAAAAGAATTATCCGTGATTTCCATATTTTCTATACTACTCTTTTTTTATGAGACCTTCTAGGAGCGCCTTCTTTTCATTCATCAGCTCTTCAGTGTTCGCTTCAATATGAAGCCGAAGAACCGGATCCGTGTTTGAGGGGCGGATATTGAACCACCAATCTTTGAATTCAATCGTGATGCCATCAATGAAAATAATTTTTCCGGAGGGAAAATTCTCCTTCACTCTTTGCAGAGTTTTTTTCTTGTCAGGAACGGTAAAGTTCAGCTCTCCCGAACGATAGAATGCTCGCAGCGGTTCAACGCACTCTCCAAGGGACTTTCCTCTCTTTGCTACGGTGTTCAAGACATAGATGAGCGTCAGCGCCGCTCCATCATTGTTAAAAAGTTCAGGGTAATAATAGTGTCCGGAAGATTCCGCTCCGAGAAGGATAGTTGTGTCTTTTTCAAGAGCATTTCTGAAAAAAGCCGTTCCTACGCGCACGACTTCCACTACTCCTCCCTTCTTTTCTATGTACTCTCGACTTTTTTTAGATGAGGAGATATCAAGAAGTACTTTCCCTTCGGGTTTTTGTAATAGCTTGTCTTCGGCAATCAGTGCCGCGATATAGTCGCTTGGGATCATTCTTCCCGAACCGTCAAAAAAAATCACCCGGTCGCCGTCCGCATCGAATATCGCTCCGAAATCAAAATGTTCGCTCTTGAGCTTCTCCTGTATCATCTTTTGCGATTCCGGAAGGAGAGGATTCGGATTATGGGCGGAAAACAGCGGATCAATGTCAAAAAATATCTTCTCCGCCTTAATCGGAAGAAGAGGAAGTATTTTTTCAAGGACGGCCGCCGCAGAACCTCCGGACGCATCAACGACGACATGAGGCGATGGGGCGAACTTTGATGCGATTGAAAATTTTTTCAAATAGTTGGCATACGCATCAATGTAGTCGAGATTTTGAACGGCTCCCAGTGTTCCCGGCAAAAATTCCCGCTCCATGATTTTATAGATATCGGAAAGGCCGTTATTTTCCGCGATTCGCTCCGTTTTCGTGCTTAGCTTGAAGCCGTTAGACCCGGCTCCGCTATGGGACGCAGTGACCATAATTCCGCCATCGACATCATATGTTCCGACTCCGAAGTAATGCATTGGGCTCGTTGAAACTCCCCCGTCAAATACTCCAACTCCTCCCTCGATAATGCCCTTCATCAGGGATTCAGTGAGGGATTTTGACGATCCGCGAGTATCCCTGTTCACAAGGATACGCCCGCCATGAGGGCCCTTCTTCGTTCGCAGAAAATCCACAAAAGCGCGTCCGAGACGGTACGCGAACTCCTCGTTTATCTCATTCGGGTATTGTCCGCGGATGTCGTACGCGCGAAAAACCTCTTTTGAAATCATTATACTAGTATATCATCTCAAGACCTCTTATATAACAAAACTCCCGCCAAGTGGCGGGAGTTTCTACTTTTTTCGATTTTATGGAGTTACCTGATAGTGCATCCGCTCTCGGATGACAAACCAGTAGATGATGAATGCGATAATGAGGAGAAGCAAGAGGTCCACAAGCCAGTTATCGAAGAATGACTTCAATGAATCGGCGAGAGATGCAGTAAAGAGGCTCCCACCCTTTATGATGACGTTCAGCGGGGACGAGATCGACTGGATACTTCCTGCCGAGTCCGTGTACTGAAGACTCGCATTGAACAAGACAGGAGCATTGTCTTTCACTGAAGACGAGATGGTTCCCGTTACTTCAATAATGCCCTGTCCGCTTCCAGGAATATCTCCGAGATTGAAGCTCAAAAGATTTCCCGATTGCGTTGACGGCTGGATATTCGCGCTTGTGTACGAAACTTCAAGCGGGAGGGAAACCGTCATGACCGAGCTCTTCAAGACGGACGCAGAGGTGTTCTTGTAGACGATGACGTAATCGACGGCATCTCCCGCTTCCGGATTCGCCTGATTCAAGTTTGAGATGAGGACGATAGATTGCGTTTGAGCCGTCTTTGTTCCCTGTCCGCCGCCGCTTGATCCGACATAGGTCGTAATTTGAGGTGAACGGGTCGTCACATAGTTCGTGTTTCCGTAATTCGTCCCATATGAGTTCTGCGCGACTGCGCGGTAGTAATAGGTCGCCAGCGGCTGGAGGCCAGTGAGAGTGGCAGAAATCGGATTGCTGGAATTATTACTTCCAATAGTCTGTGTGGGCGTCGTGTTCCCAAAGCTCGATGTTGGTCCCCATTCAAACCACGCGGTCGCAGGCGAGCTATTTGGATTCACGAATCCATTCACAATCGCGGTTGACTGGCCGATAGAGGTTGAGAGATCCGTCGTGACCACCGGCGCTCCGGTAGTCGTCTGGTAGGGGTAGTTGTTGTAATTGTACTGATTTCCGCTGAATGAGCCCGTGGTAAAGCTGATGAGCGTTCCGTAGCTTACCCCGACGCTGTTGAATGCGACTGCGCGGTAGTAATAGAGCGTGCTCGGCTGAAGTCCGGAGAGAACGAACGAGAAGTTGTTGTTCACGTTTCCGCTGCCGATTGTTTGCTGGCCGACAGTATTTCCCAAGTTTTGGGTCAATCCGTATTCAAACCAGACGCTCGTATTCACGCCGTTCGCGTTCACAACGCCGTTCAATGTTGAATTTGTCGGGTTGATTGATGTCGCTTGCGCGGTGTAGACGAATGTCGTTCCGTAGCCGTAATTGTTATTGTTGTAGTTGTTATTGCACTGGTACGGATACTGATAGTTATAGCACTGGTTGTTATTATATGAGCTGTTGAAGCTCACGATGCTTCCATAGCTCGTGCCAGATGAGTTTGAAGCGACCGCTCGGTAGTAATAGGTAACATTCGACTGGAGGTTCACGAGCGTATACGTGAAGTTATTATTGAACACTCCGCTTCCAAACGACTGCTGGCCAACGACGGTTCCAAGCGCCTGCGTTGGTCCGTACTCGAACCACACGTTCGTGAAATTTCCGTTTGAGTTGACCGCGCCGCTCAAGACGGCATTGCTCTGGCTCACCGAGGTTGGCTGATTTGTCGTCACGAACGGAACGCCGAATCCCCCTCCCTGGTTTGACGTATTGAATGAGAGAATTGTTCCGTATGTCGTTCCTGATGCATTCTGCGCGACCGCGCGATAGTAATAGGTGATATTTTGCTGGAGCCCGTTCAATGTGAACGAGGTGTTTGTCGTGAAGTTTCCGCTTCCGATGGTTTGCAAGTTTACGGTTGTTCCCAAGGACTGGGTTTGGCCATATTCAAACCACGCCGTCGTGTTGGAATTGTTCGGATTCACGCTGCCGTTCAAGACAACCGAGTTTGAGGAAATCGAAGAAACTGAATTTGTCGTCACAGTTGGAGCGCCATTCACGCCTCCGCCCGACGTTCCGCCAACCTGCATGCGGACGATCACGCTTCCCTGCGTGCCGAAGCCAGGGTCGATATCTCCAATACTAAGTCCGGCTCCGGTGTACACTTCATTCCCGGTCTGACCGGAAAGAAGAGGTTGCGAGCCGAAGATCGTCTGATTTGGACGCCAGATGACGCCTCCCGCGATCTGGCTCAATGTCTGCGGGCTTGTGAGATTGACTGTCGCGGTTCCGATAACAGTCGGCGCGTTGTTCGCGGTGACTGTCGCCGTAAATGTCTGGCTTGTCGCGTTTCCGCTCGGAGGCGTGATGGTTACACGAACATTCTGCGCGGTCTCCGCGGAGTTATTGTGGTAATAGATATCAAAGCTGACGACATCCCCCGGGTTCGCGGTAACCGAAGACGTCCAGTTCGAGGTTGAGTTTGGATTTACGGTGTAGTTCGCAACGCGAAGAGTCGCGAAATCAGCCGCGTTATTATTAAAAACGGCCGCGGCCATGGCGAATTGCGCGGGAGCGATGATGCTCGCGAAAAGCACGATGCCGGCGACTGCGGTTGTGACATTCTTCTGATTCATATATTTCGTTAATGATGTATTCATAAAAATATGAGTAAAATCAATGTTTTTTGATATCTTTTATACTTCTTGCTTATATTACATCAATTTAATTTTTATGTCAATACCTCTTGTGTATTTTCTGGACTCTAGCAAAAAGAGTGATTTTTTACAATATGGAATAAAGGGTATTACACCCCAGAGCAGAGCTCTGGGCTCTTGTTCCGCAGCTCTGCTGCGGGGCATTAAACCCTTTGTTCCGCCGTCGCGTCGATCCAGCTGTAAGTGGGACTCCTCGCTAGGCGTAATAAAAAAAAGAGGGGGTAGGTGCATTGTTGCGCCTACCCCCTTACCATTTCTCCTTTCTTAATTCCCCTGATTCGCCGGACCTCCACCGCTTGGGTTAGCCGGACCTCCGCCACCACCAGAAGTGGTTGTGGTCGTCGGCGATGTCGTGGAAGTATGGATTGATCTTCCACCGACAACTCCCACTGCCGTTCCAAAAGCGGTCGCTCCCCATCGGCACCACTTATTTGTTTTAAGCGGTTCGCCGAAGGAAAGCTTCTTCACAGCAGGCTCTTTGATAAGCTCTGCAATGAGATACGCGACTGGAGCCGCAACCAAATTATATGGAAACGGAGTTATCGCACCGACAATGCCAGTACCAAGGCCATGACCAACATCGTAGAAAGCTTCCGCGGTAAAGCACTCCTCATCCGAAGGAAGTTCGTCCGCGTGAAGTGTTCCCTGGGTATACCGTACTTCTTGCCGCGGAGCTTCCTGAATCCGCGCCAGGCACTCCTCCGTCATGTCATACGGGGTGCATATCGGCGCGCTTACACGCGTTGCT
>JBBUDR010000001.1:0-3136 GCA_038057195.1 Patescibacteria group bacterium | reverse complement strand
TTTCGGACAGCCGATGCCGCAGGTGTCTCAAAAATCTATTGCACGGGATATTCAGGGACTCCCGATGACCCAAAAGCGAAAAAAGTTTCCCTAGGGGCGGAGCATTTCGTTCCGTGGGAAAAAGTTTCCCAGCTGGGCGTTCTCATCCGGAAATTGAAAAGCATCGGCTATCGCATTGCTGTTCTTGAGCAGGATAAAAAAAGCATTCTACTCGACTCCTTCAAGCCGCGCTTTCCATTAGCGCTCATTCTCGGGAATGAGGTGCGGGGATCCTCGCGTTCCATCATAAAAAATGCCGATACCGTTATCGAGATTTCCATGCGAGGAAAAAAAGAATCTCTGAACGTTTCGGTTGCTTTTGGAATCGCGGCGTTTCATATCCGGAGATTTCTTCACTAAATAAAGGGTTTCATACTCTTTATTTCCGATATGCATATGCGTGGTACAATGGAAAGACAGCGTACCCATGATGAACCCTGCGCCATCCGAAATAACCCATCATCGCATCCATCTTGCGATTTTAATCATGCTTCTCATCGCAAGCGGGCTCGTCGCGAGCCCGCTGTTTGATTTTCTTCTCTCGGTCCAGTCATATGCCGTTGTTGACCGCGAATTCGCGAAAATCGAATTGAACGAGAACTCGGTGTTCGCCGAGGTCGTCCGAAAAGACAATGATCTCAAGCGCGGACTTTCGGGGCGTCCCTCGCTTGGATCCGAAGACGGGATGCTTTTTGTGTTTCCCGAGTACGGGCATCCCGCGATCTGGATGAAAGATATGAAGTTTCCGATTGATATTATCTGGATTGCCGGGGGTCGCGTCGTGAATTTTGCGGAACGTGCGAAAGTCCAAGCCCCGGAGACGCCCGACAATGAGCTTCAGATCTACTATCCGGATTCTTCAGCGAATCTCGTCTTGGAAGTGAATGCGGGATATGTCGAAAGCCATGATGTCAGAATCGGAGACACACTTGCCATCACCTCGGAAGAGGACCTCGATCGCGCGCTGGAGCAGAAATTCGTCGAGAATCGGAAAGAGGAGCTTCGCCTTCTTCGTTCGACACTTTCAAAGGAGAACCTCGCAATAGAGACACTTCGAAAGCGCCCGTATAACGGGAATAATTTCACAATCGTGAAGATATTGAGCGAGAACGCCGCCTACACAAAATACGAAATTCGATACGGAAGCGACGGTCTGACCATCAGCGGCGTTATGAATGTCCCAAAAACCGGAAAAGCGCCGTATCCGATCCTCATCTTGAATCACGGCTACATCAACCCAGAGCAGTACACAATTGGGCGGGGCTCCAAGCGCGAGCAGGATTACTTTACCCGTCGTGGCTACGTTACCATCCATTCTGATTATCGCGGATATGGGTTCTCGAGTCCCGCTCCGTCAGCGCTCTATGACTTCAATGTCGGATACACCATCGACATCATGAATCTCGTCGAGGCATTAAAAAAGTTCAAGAGCTCGACGCTTGACCCGACCCGCATCGGCATGTGGGGTCACTCGATGGGCGGGGGGATCACGGAGCGTGTCATGGTCCTTCGAAACGATATTAAGGCGTATGTGTTATTTGCTCCCATATCGTCAAATTTAAATGAAGACATCTATCTCGTGCGCGGCTTGGAGGATATTGAAAAGGAGTATGGGTTCACTGACGAGACCGTCAAGCTCCTCAACGATGCGTCTCCGTTTTATTTTCTCTCAGCGGTTTCTGGCGCTATCATGATCCATCATGGGACGGACGATAAAGTCGTGCCGCTGCGGTTTTCACAGACGCTCAACAAGACCCTCGTCCGGAATAAAAAAACATCTCTTTTGTATGCGTATGATGGCGAACATCACGAGTTCACCAAAGGGTGGCCGCTGGCGATGGTTCGGTCGGTGAGCTTCTTTGATCAGTTCGTAAAGTATCCGAAAATCGAGAAAGCTCCTTCTAAAAAAGCGAAAAAATAAATGATCTATCGCGTCATAGCATCATAGTTGAACCTTTTTGCCATTCGGTATAGAGTGAGCGAATGCAGAATGAAATTGTCATTGATATTGAGACAAAAAAGTCCTTTGATGACGTAGGCGGAAAGGAAAACATGAAAATGCTCGGCGTTTCCTGCGCCGGGGCGTATTTTTATGCCACGAACACTTATTACGCCTATGAAGAGCATGAGCTTCCTATCTTAGAGAAATTACTTCTCTCATGTGACCGGATTATCGGCTTCAACACAAATCACTTCGACCTTCCGGTGTTGTCTGCATATATGGACTGGGAGCGCTTGAAGCGCGTGCCATCATTTGATCTTCTTCAGGAGATCACAAAGATACTGGGACATCGAGTTTCCTTGGACAGCGCCGTCTCGGCGACATTGGGGGCAAAGAAGTCGGCAAACGGCCTCCAGGCGCTTGAGTGGTTCAAAGAGGGAAAAATCGCCGAAATTAAGAAGTACTGCCTTGAGGATGTCCGCCTGACAAAGGAACTCTTCGAATACGGGCAGAAGAACGGAAAAATTTTTTATACCTCGTATTTTAAGACCGATAAGCTCTCGATTCCCGTTGAATGGAAGCAGACGTCGTCGATGTTTCGTCCTCCGCAGTCGAATAACTTTATGCAGGGGAAGCTTTTATAGATATGGCCCGAGTCGATAAAATTTTTCATAATATCTCCCGCGGGTCTCTGACCTTGAGCGAAGTCATGGATGAGATAGGGGAGTTCATCTCACTAAAGCCGGAGCGCGAATACAAAATCGTCATTGGTTCCGATTCCGCGACGAAGAATCCTGTCTCGGTCGTCAGTACGATTACCATCTGGCGCGTCGGGAACGGCGGGATGTATTTCTGGACGCGCGCGAGAGAAGCGGTGTTCCACACATTAGGAGACCGCATGATCGCCGAAGCGATGCAGTCCATCCTTCTTGCGCAAGAGATGAAGTCGCGACTTCGCGAAAAGTTCGGCGAAGAGGCGTTCTGGGATAAGCGTCTCGAGGTTCATCTGGATATCGGAGTGAACGGAGAGACGAAGAAATTCATCGATACCATTGTTGGAATGGTGAAAGGATACGGACTTTACCCCGTCATTAAGCCATCATCATTTGGCGCCTCGTCGGTTGCCGATCGGCATACCTAACTGTTGATTTTTTA